>JAKEHD010000237.1 GCA_022615215.1 Blastocatellia bacterium | reverse complement strand
TAAACGGAGATGCGGCAGTAATCCATCGGCGAATCCATCGAAGAGCAGGTCTCTATCTCCGCGAGTTCGGTTCGCGGGTCATCGTCCGAATCGACCGACCATTTGCCGACAGTCAGTTTGTAAGCGACCTTCAACATAAGCGATTCAATCGGTTCCTTCGGGCATAAAGTTTCACTCAGGGAGCATTGCCGAATTCGGGTCCGGCGACCGCTTCCCTGCCGGACGATGATTTACGCGCCGGACCCATCTCCCTCGGATTCGGACCAGTCGCGTTCGAGAAATACGAACTCTCCCTCACGGGTTATGAAGAGCGCAGGCACTTGCGGGTGAAAGGGCTGGGCGCTCGGGTCTTCCTGCGGACTCGAAAGCTCCCCTGAGTAATACCGCTCGAAGAGCGAGAAGTCCGCCGCAATCCGTATATCTTCTTTCGCGCCGGAGTCCGGGAGGATAGGGATCTCTTTCAGCGCCCCCATCACTCGCACAGAGTGCGTGCCCCTGGCTCTGAGGAGGAGTCCGGCTTCGCGAAACTCCATTACATTCGTCACGTGATCGGCCATGATGCGAAACTCCTATGGCGCTCCCCTGTTGATCCATCGAATGATGAGCGCCTTCTTATCTCTCGACAGGTCTCTCGACACGGGCATGTATCGCGGGTCGGTCTCCGGGTAGCTGAGAGTCGTTTTGATCGAGTCTTTGTTCGTCCTGACCGTCGCATGATCGCTCAGGTCCATGCGCCCCTTCATCATAGGATAGAGCCGTGCATACTCTGTGAGTATTGCCTGCACATGTGCCCAGGTGGGAGATGCGACCGCAGCGTGCGGGTCGAAGACCCGTACTATGATGTTTCCACGATGGTCGGGCGCAGCGCCCAAAGCCGCCACTCCCCAGTCGAATTCGACGAAATAGAGCTGCCCGTCGATGTGTGTGCGCGGATGTCCGGGGTCGCTCGCGGTGAAGGTCACGCTGGCCTTTCCGTTCGCCCCGGTCGTCACGCTCGCCGGAAAAGTGAGCCCCGCAGATGTGCGTCCCGCACGCAACCTGAGGCCGAGCCTCTGAGTCGATTTGGGTGCGCCGAGTTCGGTAGCGACGAGTTCTATGGTCTTGCTCTCACCCGGATTCAGGCGAAAGGCAATCTCGGTCGCATCCAGGTATGTGATGCTCGGTCGCTCCGTAAGAACCTGGCGCGGAGGCGGGCCGGTTATCCCTATGCTGAGCGCGACGCTTGCGAGTTGAGTGACCTGTGCCGCCGTAAGCGTGACCTCTTCGATGCCTGCGGTCTCTTCGTAGTGCGCCCTTGAATAATCGATAGCTCCAAGTATGACCCTGGTGAAGGCCGGCGGAGGAAATATCTGAGCGTTCATCGTGCCCAGAGACCGGCGCGAACCTCCGGGGGTGGATTCGGGAACGGCATTTCCGAGGTCTATCACGAGTTTATTCCGCGCAGAGTCGACCTTGAACGGAGCGGGACCGAAAGGGCCTCCGTATATCCCGGAAGTCGCGTTCTTTCCCGATGGTTCCAGGCGTCGCGCGGCGAGAAGATGGTCCGGCTCGCCCGCCAGGACCGGGCCTATCGTGCCGACGATTTTGCCAAACTTGAACTTGGGCTGGGCCGGGTCGGCCTCATAGTTGTAGAGGACGAACTTGATCGAGAGTTTAGTCGGGCTGGCCGTGCGGAGTTGATCGAAGACGGTCGAGGTCGAAGAACCGGCCGCGGGGCTCCAGGTTATGTCGGTCAGCACGGATTGGTATACGCCGCCGAACCCTCTGGCGAACCCTCCCGGAGCGCGCGAACTCCAGAGGTCTCGCAATGTGGCGGTCTGCATCTTGCAGGTGAAATTATTCGTCCCGGAGGAGAGCGATACCTTGAGTTCGAGCCCCCAGATTTGCGATACGGTCTGCATTTCGGTGTCTATGTCGACCAACTTGGGCTGCGCCGCTATAGTGCCTGATATTTCCACGTTGCCGCCGACGAGAGCATCAGCGGCTGAGGTGCTGCTGACCGTTCCCGCGTTATTGAGCGTCCTTTTCACCGTGCAATTCTGAAAGATGAAATAATGTGTTCCGTTAGCGTTCCACAAAGGAGTTATCGCGGATGCGGGATTATAGTTAGACGCCGTGTTATTGTAGGTCGGAGGATCGGCAAAGAACTCTCCGGCGAAATGCAGACGGGGCAGATCCATATAGCTCATCACTCGCCCCCTCCCGCGATCAGGCGCTCCGGGTATGACAGCAGGAAAAGCCTGAAGGTATCCGCATTTTCAACCGGAATATTTATAGTCGCCGTCCCCGTTCCGTCCGTCCGCCCGCGCACACGTTGATCGCCGAATACGGCTTCGAACTCCGCATCGGCCATAGGCGAGTTGTCTTCGTATCGAAGAAGAATCCCTATCCCTGCGTTCGGGCCGCCTGCTGTGGTGCTGGCCAGGCCGAATATCTCTTTCAAGCGGTCTATGACTTCAGGATCGCTCGTCGTGCCGTCTTTTATATCTTTCAGCCACGTTGAGGCGGCTTCGAGCAATCCCGGTTTCGCATCTCCCGTCCTGGGGGCGACGACCGCTCCCGTAGTCAGGTCGACGCTCTCCATCAGGTCATTCCATTCGGGTATGGTTCGATAATCGAGGTTCCAGTCCTGGAAGATCCTTTTGGCCCTCTCCTTATCTCCTCGCTCAACCTCGTCGTAGTTGACCGCCGCCATCGCAAGCAGCGCGGAAAAGCAGGCTGCTCTGTCGAACAGTTGTTTGAGTTTGTAATCCCTCTTCGCGGACTCCTGGCTCTTCTGCTTTCTCGCCTCTTCGTCTTTTTTGGCCCTGTCGATCCAGGCAGTCGTTTCATCCTCATCCTGGGGATAATATCTTCTGCCGTTCAGGGATTTCATAATGTCGTCCGTGTTCGGAAACAACCTGACAGGGAATTCGGTCCCCTCATTCTCTTTAAAGGTGTTGCGTCCGGTCGCGGGATCGGCAGAGAAGGGAAGGAACTCACTTATGGAACTCGTACTCGTATCGGGCCAGCCTATAGAGATGACATTATTCAGGATTCGCGAATCGAATACCTTCTGCCCCCATACGAGCCAGCCTATCGCTATGCCCGGAAAGATCAATCCGCAAAGCAAGTCCCAGCCGCTGAATCCTGTCTCCCTCGTGCCATCGTCGTTTTCGCGCTCGGCCTTCAGGCTGAAGACGAGCGCGCAGGACAGGAAGTAAAAGGGGAATATCATCAACCGGAGAATGTATAACTCACGGTCGAGCACTTTCCCTTCAACCCCGTGCTCTTCTGATCTTGCGCCTATGAAGATAGCGCCGAAGAAGTCGAATAAGCTGCCCGCGATCAGGCTGAGGAGTCGCGTGAGCCAATGTTCCGCGACTTTCGGGGCTATCTCGCCAAGTGTGATCGTACCTATTATGTAGCCGATGTTGGTGAGGTTGAATGCTATCTTGCCCCCCGAAACATCGAAAAAACCGTCGGTCCCCTGACCGAATATCCCGTCCCAGAGCGGAATCCCTGTCATCAGTTTGGAAAAGGGGAGGAATATATGGCCGCTCCGGCTGTAGGATTTATCGAGTGCCAGTAGCCACATCTCCGGGTTTTCGAGAAAGCCTTTCTCTTCCCATATAGCGATCTTTTCCTGCTTGACCTCTTGAGAGTCCGGGTGCTCGAACTCGGCCAGTGTGAAGGTTATTATCGGGATGATCGTTTCGGTCAGCGTGCTGAAATCATCCGTAGTCGACTGCACCGCCTTGACGGCCAATATTCCGCCCGCGAGGATGGCGGCGCTCCAAAAGAGGCGAAACCATATACGAGGCGCATAATCGTAGCCGCTGTCGATGGCCCAGTTCGTCGTGTTCTTATAACCGTCGTAGAGAAAATCCTTGTTGAGCGTGGGAGATTTGCATGGATAGTCCTTCAGAAGACCCTTGAGGCCGTCAACCTCGTCTATTCGGTGTTCGAGAAGGTGCTTGTCCAGAGCCGTAAAATTATCAAGCAAGGTATCGTAACCATGGTAGAGGTTGAGCCTGTTGGCCAATTCAGGATATGTCTTGATTATATCTTCGAGCGCTGGAAATCTCGTTTTCAACTCATCGAATGAAGGGAACGCGCACATGGTCTCCGAGGGCCTTGTGCCATAAGTGTCCCTGAAGGCTCTGAAATAGAGCTCCATCAATACATCGATCCCATATCCGTCATCCAGGAAATAGTCCTCCAGGTTTTGGCCGGAATGCAGGTCTTCTCTCTGGAAGTACCCCTTGGCCACCTGAGCGTCGATCTCTATTTCAAACAGGCGGTGGTCGGCATTATCCTCTTTCCATACCCAATAATTTACGAAGGGATGAACGATCACATGAGTGGCGATGGCCGAGAGGTGGCCGATGATGTAGGACATCATCGGCTTCTTGAACTCCGATACGAGCGAAGCGCTCGGCTCTCCCGCTGTTCCTATGCGATAGAATTTCTGGTCCCTGTCGAGATTCACCGTGCCTACCACATAAGCTATCGAATCTATGGCTTTGGTGATGAATTCGGTCGTGCCCGCTTTCTCCCATGCGCGGCGCGGAGAGCCTTTATGCAGGGTGTCGTAAGCCCATCGCTGGTTCAGCACAAGTATGTTCGAAGCGGCGGGGAAGTCCGGCCCTATCGAGCCTGCAAACGCATATTGGGATATTCCGTTGCCTATGCCGTTATCGATGACCGCAGGGGCCGCCGGGGGCAAATCGCTTATCGTAGGCGACGGCTCATAGCGTAAATACTTCCTCGTTTTTTCGGCCAGGTCCAGAACCTTTCTCTCCAATTCTGACAATCCCTGACCCGCAGACACACGTCCCTTTAATGATTCTTCCACATCGCCGAGCCATTTCTCAGTCTCTATCAAGATCATCGCGTGTGTCAGGTAACCGGGCACTGCATACCTCCTTTCAAAAGTCTCAAACAGTCACACTTGCGGATACGGATACTTGCGCCCCCGCTCCGGAACCCAGAGAAGCGAGCATCTCTTTGTAAGCCGTCCCTGCCCTCTTCAGCCCCTCTACCAGTTGTTCCTCCAGCGACTTGAGATGGTCGAGCACGGGTTTGAAAAGGACTTCGATGTCGATGGCGACCAGCAATCCTTTGATTTTTTGAAACAGTTCCCGCAAAACGGGCAGCAGCAATTCTTCCGGGCTGATCGCCTTGATCACGCCAATCACATCGTCCGAGTAGATCGAGTCGATTTCAGCGATGAAGGCGGACGGGTCCAGTTTTTCAAGCAAGGCGAGTATGCGCTTGTATATATCGTCTATCGCTTTGATGAACGGGGCAGGATTGAACTGCTCTATGGTCTGCTCCACTTCCGCAAAGGCCCCGTTTATCGCATCGCTCAGGGCAGAGATATTCAACAGATCGGTCGTGGCCTTTATAGAACTGAGCGTCCCGGCTATGGGGTTGAGCACGGCATCGCCGAATAAGGACTTCAATTTGGTTTGAACGCTGACGACGAGAGGCTCTAACTCCGCTCTCCATTGATCGGGGCCCATCTCGTCTAAAAAGTGAAGCAGCGATTCCTTGACGCTGGAGAATGATTTATCGGGAAACAGCCTGCTGAAAGGCTCCTGTATGAGTGATTTCAACAGGTCGAATACCGAAAGAAACGTTCTCAATGCATCGAAGATAGCGTCAATCGAATCGAAGACCGGCGACAATGCCTCGACCGCCCGGCCGAACTCGTCCGTTTTGCTTGCAAATCTCTCTTTCACGCGGTCCACTTTGGGGATGAGCGGAGAAAGCACAGGCACGGGGTCGAGCGACTCGACCAGTATGCCGAGTTCCAGTTTGGCGGCAGAGGAGCCTGAGTGAGAAGCGAGCGCCGCTCTCACTTCGCCCTGCCGGGTTCGCAACTCGGAGAGATAGCCATTCACATCCAGTTGATCGAGAATCGCTCGTCCCTGTTCGAGTTTCTGACGAAGGGCCGAGAACCTCTGACTCAGAGCTGCGGTCTTCGATGTTATGATTTCAAAAGCGGATTTCACCCCCGTTACATCTACGTCCATACCTGCTGGCGAGAATATGTTTCGCAACATCGCCGCAATCGGAGCGGTCAGGGATGCCGGATCGAATGAAGACAGAGCCGCCTTCATCTCCGCGTGGCCCGCAGCCAACTCGTCGAGCAGCGACCCCAGTTCCAACTTCTCGACTATAGGCTGGAAGAAACCCGTGAACCGGTCGAGTCCATCCAGCATATCGTCTATGCGCAGAACCGAATTTATCTTCTCGCGTATATCGTTCAGGGCTTTCTCGATGGGTTCCAGCAATTTGGCCGGAGAGAGTTCGTGGAATTTCGTGAGCAACTCGTCGAAGAATTCGGTTATAAAGGCGAACGTCTCAGCGGGATCGAAGCCCTTGAGAGCTTTCGAGGCCGCCTCGTAGCCTTCCTGTATGGGTTGCAGCAACTCGGCCGGTTTGACTTTTTCCATCTCGGCTATCAGCGGATCGAATACCTCTTGCTGAAGGTCTTGCAGTATGGGCGTCGGGTCGAATCTATCTATCGCATCGATCACCTTTTGATACTCTTGCTTGAACGCTCCCAGCGCATCTTCGTCTATGCTGTTTAAAATCTCGTCAAAGGTTTCATCGAGCGCACGAGATATCTCGTCGAAATCTATCTTCTTGAGGAACTCGGTCGCCTCCGCAAGCTTCTGTTTCAGATCATCGGTCACAAGCAGGGGGACCACCTTTTTCAGCACCGAGCTTATCGTTTCGATAGCGTCGACTGTGGCATCGATTATCGGAGCGAACTCTATCTTTTCGAGCGATACGGAGACGGGTTGCAGGGTCTGCGAGATGCCGTCTACGATCCCTTTCAGGTTCAGTTCGTCGAATATGCGGAAGACCGAATCGAAGAGGTCTTCTATCTTCTTTTTAAGCCCGTTCTCAGGGTCTAAAATGAAGTCCTTGACGCCTTGCAGCGCAGCCTTCACCTGATTCAGGGCATCTCCGATGGTCTCTCTGATTTCAGTGAACAGCCCGTCCAGATCGGTGAGCCTGGTTTCGACCTGGCCCATGGCCTGATCGAAGCCGTTCCGCAGCGGCGTCAGATCGATCTTCTTTATGGCTTCCTGGACGGACTGGAACGCGCCCCTCACGATGGATTCTACTTCTAACTTGAACTCCTCTAATTTCTTGAATGGTTCGTTGATGGTACTTAAAACATTATCGAGCGATTCTTGAATTTTGCCCGGATCGAACCTTTCCAGTTCGGCCTGGACCTTCATCAATCCGTCCTTGATGAGCGATTTGAACTTGCCGATGCTCATATCGTCGTCGAAGCGAATCGATGTTTTTACCTTTTCCAACAAGCCCTTCAGGCCACCGGCCAGACTCTTGAGTTGCTCGGCGTCGAGTACGGAGAGTGTCTCGCCGATCTGATTGAAACTTCCTTGCAGGACATCTATATTCAGCACGGCCAGGGACGCCTCGCTAAAAGCCATATCCCTGACCAGGCCCAGGTAGAACGCGCCGAATGCTTCGTTCGTTGTGCGCAGGCGGTCCCGCGCTGCCGCTACCTGTGCAGCGTCGGAGAAGTCCAGGCCTCTTATCTGTCCGGCCAGCCCGCCCTCGCCCTCGCCATATTGCTGAAGAAGCGCCTGATAGCGCGCATTAGTGCTCTCAAGTGAAAAAGAGTCGGTTATAGCCTGAACCAGGCGTTCTGTCTTTTCCGTGCCGGTCCCTATGGAACCGAGCGACACGAAAGCAAGCAGAAGGCTTTCGACTTTCTCTTGCAGGAAGGTCTGAATCTGAGTCACAAAAGCGGCGAGGTTTTCAGGGAGCTTTTCCAGATCGTCAGCCCCTATCAATTCTCCGATCATGGTTATCAGCTTTGTGATCTCAGACTCTTTAAGCAGTCTGGATAATTCGGGCAGAGGAGCGATCAGGCCATCGAGAAACGCCCTGGGATCGTCAAGAGACGGAGCCTTTAGCGAACCTAGTCTCTCCTCTACGCGAGACAATTCGCCCGCAAAATCGAGAGAGAAGATGCGACTGATCTGCTCCAACGGCTCGCCCAGCGGTTTTGCCAGAGCAGACGGGTCGGGGAAGTTCTCCAATAATCCTGCGACATCCGCAGGTATTACACCCGACCAGGCAGATGTATCGGGCAGTTCTATATTGAAACCGCCGGTCAACTGCCTGATCTTATCGAGGGGCATGCCTGGGACTTCGACCTTCTCGATTTCCGACTTTATCTGCCCTGCGAAGTCTGTCAGTTGAGACACGTCCGGGATACGGTCGGTGAGTTTGACATTTACGTTTACATTCGCGCTCATCCGGCTTCGCCCTCTCAATCGATTCCAAAAATGTTTTTAAGCGGCGCGGCTGCGTCCGCCAATCCGCTTGTAGCCTGTTTCACTCCGTCCATAGCGCCCTTTAAAGCGACGGTCGGGTCTCCTATATCAGGGATGTCGACCAGCGAATCGAGCACATCCATAACGTCGAGGGCGCTCAAGGCATCTCCCAGCAAGTCCGTGCCCAGCAGATCGGTCTGCGGCGGTTCGGGCGGCTCTATGTATTTCCGCAGCTTTATCACATAGCGGAAGCTGTCGGGGGTGCCGCCGGCTTCGGCCACTTCGAGGTCTTCGATGACCACATCGCTTATGTCTGTCGCCGTGTTTATGTCTGCGACGAAAGTCGTAGGCTCGCCCTTGTTGAAGATTTCCCTTATGCCATTCAAAAAGGCATCGCGGGCATCATCGCCGTGCTTGGTGCCCGCGATGATTATCAGGTTGGGCACGGTTCCCATGTCCTGAAAATAATTCCCCGCAAGTCCCGGCACGCGGTGTTCGACGAGCGCGCGGCTCTCGGATGATTCTATGTATTCGATTCCGTCGAGGGCGAAAGCCCCCAGCATCGGTTTGATCTTCATGTAACGTCTATCCCGTGCCTTATGGCCTGCTCCCGCAGGATGTCGGCTATTTTTTCAGATAACTCCTCTGTAGAGCCTGCCCCGCCTCCTCTTTCGGTCTTTACTTCTATGTTGAAGACGTTTTGAATCTCGACCTTATCGGGCGAGCCGGAATTGATGGTCTGTTGAGCGCGAGCGGAATAATCGCTTGAGATTTGATTCGACCCCGGAGAGCGGAGCTTTTGAGCGGCTTGCCTGGCTGTAATCTCGGGCCAGGATTGACCCGGCGGTTTGAATCGCTCTGCCGAAAAAGGAGCGGCCGTTGTTTGAATGTTTGCTTCCGCGTCCTTATTACGAACGGAATCTCTTTCTGAAACCTGTTTCGATTCGCTCGCTTCCCAGTATTGCCTCAGTTTCTTATCGAGAAGCGATTCGACCGGCTTCCCGTTCGGTTTGCGCTCCTTAGTCTCGCTCGTTTCGGAAAACGAAGAGCGGCTCGTGACGTTCTCAAACGCTTCCGGCCATTGAGAGCGGAATGCAGCATTTTCAGGCGAGAGCGCCGAAAACGGGTCGCGAGCCTCAGCACGCGAATCATCGGGCGAGAGAAAAGGGCTGCGCGAATCATTTGCAGATACAGGCGGAGCGAACCCTTTCGCTTTTGCCTTCTCGACGGATGAACTTGAAGAGAACCTGGACTGTTTTGAATCAACAGGGCCTTTGGCTTCACCGAACAGAGACCTTCCGGCCGGGACTGAATAGGCTTCCGGTCGGGGTGGCTCCGCGCCTTCGAGCCAGGAGCGCAACTGTTTGCTCATCACGCCGAAAATATCCCCTCCCCAAAGGGACAGGGGCACTTTCGCTCGCATACAATCGACGGCACCGATTGCTTGCAGGAGCGCACCCAGTCTCCGCGAATTCGCCCGCAGCACCGATTGCATAAGTCGCGGGCCTGTGCCTTTATCTATGAAGCTTCTGACAGCATCGGCCATATCAGGATGCCCTCTTCGTCTGGTTCAGCATCTCCAGATAGCCGAGTATCTGGCCCACGGTCATCTCCTTCACCTGTTGCGGGGTCCAGTTGAACTCCCTGGCCAGCACGAAGAAGGCCCGCACGATGGGCGACTCGGTTATCTCGCGCACCTCGTCTTCGGTCGTGCTCAATCCGCTTATGCGATTTATGGCATCGACGAGAAAGCGAACCAGCCCGCTGTGCATGTTGGCGATCTCACTCTGTTTCAACTGAGGCTCCACGACGGCTCGGCCTATCATGAGAACGGATGTCAGCACCTCGTCATCTTTTGCAGCCCTGGCGATCAACTGAACATCTTTCACCGTCAGGGGGCGGAGCTTTATCTTTTTCGCCGCCTCGCCGTTCTGCGGTTTGCCGTCCGGGGACGGATGCAGCACTTCGGGCGGGATGGCGATTTCAAACGTCAGGTCTTTTCCGGCCAGCAGTTCTTCGGGTGTGACGAACATAATTTTCTCCGAAACCTTTATGCAGAAACTTCAGTGTCTTCGGTTGCGATGCGGCGGGCCTTGAAAGAGAGCTTTTCGAGCACGAAATCGTCCTCCGGCAGATTGAATTGCCAGGTGTCGAACATCACGCCGTAGATGGTCAGGATACTGTTTCCCTCATCGCCTTCGGGCTTCAGATTGTCGAGGCTGACCTTCATGTTGAAGCTCGGCATTTTGAAGACCGCGCTCTCTTCGGCCTGGGCGTACTGACCGAGCATGAGCTTCAACATAGCGCCGTTGATGAAGGCGCGCTCGACGGTTCCAGCTATGGAGATATTGCCCGCTCTCAGTTCTTTGGCGGCGTGAGAGCCGAGTTCGTGAAAGGCTTTGATCTCGACGGCTACGAGCAGCGCCACGTTCGTCACACGGCCCACGATTCCGCTCTCGCCGAAGTAACCGGTGAAAGCATCTGCGTCCAGGCCGTCGGGGTCGCTCAGGGTCAGTATGCCGTCCGTGCCGTAAAAGGTGTTTGTGTTGAACATTGCGACCTCCTCAACTCAAATTCATGACCACTCGGATCACATCTATACTGAAAGTGGGATTGAGATCCATGACGACCTGTACCTCGCCCCGAATCTCCATAGCTCGGTCGGCGAAGACCGTGAGCTTGTAGCCGGTCAAAAACTCACGGGTCAAAAGATCGGCCAGAAAGCTGTCGAGCGTCGTGTAGAGGTTTCCTCTCACACGTTTGTTGTTCAGCTTGCCGATATATTGATTCGCTCCGAGGCGAGTTCCTTCCTTGACATAATCGACTATGCGGCGCAGGGTGATCTGTTTGAACGCCTCGTCATCTGTGGTTATGCCCTTCACCACACGTATGCCGCGCTTCTTCTGAAGCGTGAGCACGCGGTTCTGGACGAGGGACTTCAATTCGCCGTAGTTATACTCTGCGGCGAGAGCCTCTATTCCGGCCAGCGTCTTGTTTGTGAGGCTTATATGAGGCGAGAGAGAACTGAGCTTGCCTGCCACGACCGCCGCCGCGTAATAGGGCGGAAGATCGACCATACGTCCGCTTTCGGGGTCTGAGGTCTTCAAGCCCGGAGCCACGAGGATGACTCGCTTATCGGCGACCTCGTTTGCGTTCTCAAGTATCTTTTGAACGTCGCTGCTGTCGGCTCCGACCACTGCGATGCGCTCGCGGCCGAGGTTTTCCGTCTTTTCTACATGGCCTAAAACATCCGACTTGATTTCAGAGAAATTGCGGCCCACGACCAGCACTATCTGCACATCCTGATCGACGAGGCTTTCGAGCGCCTCCACGAAATCGCCTTTGGAGATGCTGCCGTTTTCGCCCCCCGAAAATGCCTCGAACTTCGGAGTGGCTTTGGGCAATCCGCTCCCGGCCGTTCCGACAACCTCGACAAGCCTCGAAGGGTTCGAGGCGTCAGTCAGCCGTTGGGCGAGGTAAGAGACGCTCGGGACGAGGTAGACCTCCTGTAGATTGCCCTGTCGCAAGGTGACTTTACGAATGCCCGTCTTGGGCACCCAGTAGTTTGCGCGTATGTCGGCAGTAGCCGATGGCTGTGTGGCGAAGGTAAGTGTGCGATTGGCCGTGTTTATCTGAACCACTTGCGAAGAGGCCGTAGTCTGTTTCAACTGGAATTTATTCAACAGCCCCTGATCGCGAATCGTTACGCTGCCGAGGACGGCTTCCGTCGTTCCGCCATTTCCATTCGCCCCAGGGATCAGTATCTCTCGGGCTGAGATGGAGAAAGAACCGTTGCTGCGGGCGACCGCTTCGTTGCTGACGCTCTCTTGCGAGTCGCCTTCCTCGACGCGGATTTGCAAACGGTTGCCGCCCGCGCCCGGCGTCCTGGCCTTCAGAGTCAGGGCTGTTGCGTTGTCGTCGTTCATCACTGTGAAGGTAGCGGCTTTGGCCGACGCTTCGTTAAGGACTCGCCGCGCGTATACGGTGCGAGCGCCGTTGTCGAACAGGAGTTTCAGCGCGCGCACAAGGCCCAGGTTGTCATTACCTGAGACGGGATCCCAGGGGCCGGGTTCGCCGAACCTTGCGCGCCCCTCTTCATAACCGCTCAGGTTTTGAGTCTGACTACTTCCCATCTCGGCCGTCCCGATGATTCCTATGTTTCCTGTGGGGATGGCCCCTATGGTCAAAAGCCCTTCCGCGCGGACTTCTATATAAGTACCCGGAAGGATGGTTTCCGTGATGACTTCAGCCATAATTGCTCCTCTTTCTCATCCGTTCTTTATGGAACGGAGAACGATTCGGCGATCTGGTCGTCCATATCCACATTGATTCGCTCTATTGGAATGCCGCCGCTCAGTTCACCGCCCTCTTCGGCCTCGAATGCGAACACGTATCCGATCTCCTGCTTCCACACGGGAAAGGGAGAGCCCAAGGGCGGGGTGCGCAGGGTGTTTTCGATAGTTCCGAGACTGAGCGGATTGAGCATAAAAAAACCTTTTTCTCGAAGCCGCGCGCGGCTCGATTTCAATATGTCTTGAAGTTTTCGTGAGAGGTCGTCGGCCTGTGTGAAACTGCCGGCCCAAATCTCTATAGCCATAGAGCCTGAATACCTGTCGCCCAGAATCTCGTCTCGCCAGGTCACCGTCCAGTGAACCAACTCCAGTTTTTCGCCTTCGGTCTGGACCGCGCCGAAGTATATCTGCGCCCTTGTTGGGTCGAGACGGAATTCATCTTTTTGCGCGGGCTTGGCCGTAATCGTGTATTCGATAGGGCTTGCCGGGACGGTGACATTTCTGATCTGAACGTCCGTGCCGGTGAAAACCTTGCTTGTAGAAGAGGGGTTTCTCTTCAGGGGAAGGGGCCATATACGAAGCGATTTCAGATCATCGGAAAAGGTTGTCGGAGAGGGGCGGACTTCGATTATGTTCGTGCTTTTCGCCAGGGAGTCTCCCGACCGGATGAATCGGGCTATGGCTGCGCCTTTTCTCTTTTCCAGGGTCAAAGATATCGATATGGCCGGAATATCCCCTGTGCCTGCGGGCCGCCTCGACCCCAGACGGTCTGTGGATAGACCGATCCCAGGAGGGCTTGAGAGAACTTCGACGAGTTTGTCTACGACTAAATTCATTCCTTGCCTTGAAACAGTCGCGACCAATAAATGTATTCATTCTGCGGACGCATAAGAAATTACAGGCGGTCAAGATTCGTCTTCTCCCTCAATCTCCCTGCCGAGCAGTGCTCTAATCTCTTCTATTTTGCTCCGGTCGATTTGGTATCTGACCCGCGCATCCATCCCTGCCTGCTCGATAACCAACCCCCTGGCTACAAGGTCTGTGATCGCTTCTTTCACCAGAGCCGTGCCGCGCTCGATTTGCTGTTCCAACAACCACCACTCGATGATTCCCTCGATTGTGCCCTGAGTATCGGGATTCTCATACATATAGGTCAGGATATCGCGAGCAACCCGCGAACTTTCGGCTCTGTCTCTATCATCTTTCAAGCGCCTTTTCGCACCTCGCCCGATAAGGTCAGCAATCGCCGCGCCAGGCGTTCAAGTGATTGATTTATCACGGTGAGCCGCCCGGCCGTCGCGCGCTTTTTATCCGGGGTATTTGTGAGGAGGAGAACGAAGCCCTTTGTTTCCGCGACATAATAGCAGGACAAATTTGTCCTGGCGGACGCACGGAATTGTCCGGGTTCTACGAAGGGTCAGGTTTGAATCTCTGAGCGTCTATGTGGTGTTTGCGTATCAATTGCCAGAAGGCTCGCCGGTTCTTTTGTGCCGCCTGGGCCGCTTGCGTGATATTGCCTTTATGGGCGAGCAGAAGCCCCTGTATATAGCTCTTCTCGAATTTCCCTACGACCCTGGATTTCATCTCCTGGAAAGATTCCTGGCGGGCGGCGGTCCCGGATTCAGGCAAGAATATATCCCTGCCCTCGATGAGGGAACCTTCTGAGAGCACAAGGGCACGTTGAATGGTGTGCTCCAATTCCCGCACGTTGCCGGGCCAATCATAAAGCAGGAACGCTTGCATGGCGTCGGGAGAAAACCCTGTCACAGGTTTATCGAACTCGGCGGCATATTTGACGAGGAAGTGATTGGCCAGAAGGGGAATATCTTCTCGCCTCTCCGATAGCGGCGGAAGCGCGAGCTGTATGATGTTCAAACGATAATAGAGGTCACGGCGAAGCGCGCCTGATAGAAGGGCTTTTTCGCAATCGGCGTTGGTCGCGGCGATCATTCGAATATCGGCCCTGAGCGTCTTTGTCGAGCCGAGCGGCCTGTACTCTTTTTCCTGTAGGAACCGCAGGAGTTTGACCTGGGCCGAGGAAGGGAGGCAAGTGACCTCATCTAAAAAGAGCGTGCCCCCGTCGGCCTCGGCCACAAGGCCGGGTTGCGACGTTACAGCGCCGGTGAATGCGCCGCGCTGATGGCCGAACAATTCATTTTCGACAAGGTCGAGGGGAATGGCTCCGCAATTGATGGGGATGAAGGGTTTGTGCGAACGCGGGCTGAGGTAATGTATAGCCCTCGCGCACAATTCCTTTCCCGTCCCCGTCTCCCCGGTTATCAGCACGCCCGCGTTGCACCTTGCCACGAGGGGGATTTTTTTTATCTCTGTCAGAAACTTACGGCTCTCTCCGATGAGTTGCTTCAATCCGAGCCTTTCTTTAAGCGTCTGCGTGAGCGGCGGCTCGCGGTCGGCCTGCCTTAGCAATCGCCAGACGCGGGGGAGCACATCGCCGGCTTTCAAGGGCGGAGTTATAAAATCCGCCGCCCCCGATTCGAGCAACTCGAACGTGGCTTTGGGTTCGCCCTCCTCGATGGCGGCGATCAGAGGCGTTTGCGGCCGTCTGCTTTTTATTGCTTGAAGCAGACGCCCGGCCCCCTGCTGTAGGCCGCGAGGCAATGCGAAGAAAACGACAGCCGGATCGAAGTCGGCAAGGGCACTATCGAAAGCCAGGTCGCAGGAGTTCGTCATTTCTCGCTCGGAGCGGACGCTGAGGCAAAAAGATTGCCCAAGTATCTCTTCGAGCACTCCGCCCATACGACCTGCCACATCGAAGTCGAGTAGCAGAATTTTTTCTTGTTTCATAGAACTAATTTTTCAAGTCTGAACATGCACTGTTGACTCTCTGGCTTGGCAGGTCGACTTTAAGGCATATCTTTTGTCGTCACCCGCTCAGGAATCGGATATATTTTGGTGAGGTTAAAGGGGTTATTTCTAAGCGGCGGCAATCCGGGGCCGCCTGCGGCAGATGGGTGATGCCCTCCGGGAACCATCATATCAAGCGTTGGCAAGGGCTGTCTATCACCATCCCATAATCTTTCCCTTCTTCATTCACCGCCCTAATATATATAGACGCAAAAAGTGTGTCGGATATTGCAAAAATGTTTTTCGGGCCGGCATCTATATAGGCGACGTGACAATGAACGCGCTCTGCTTTATCATCTTTATCCGTTGCGCCGCCTTCGCTGGCGGAGAACGCAATGACGAATCGAAGATGAAGCCGGGCCTGAAGAGCAAGCGAGTCGATCAAAGCGCGGACGGGGCGAAATGGAAAGCTGTGGCCGAGATACCGGAGTTTCCTTTCAAGCGGTTTGCTGAAATGCAAAAAGCCGTTTCTGACCGTCGCTTCAATCTGGGCGTGGACGCGCTCGCCGCAGCCGAATGGTCCGAGAAATTCAACACGGGGTTAAAGAAAAGTTTCATAGCCGCGCTTTCGATTTTGCTGCTCGTAGCGGGACTGGCCTCTATAGTCGCCGCCGTGGCGCTTCGAAATTACTGGCTGCTTTTAGCAGTGGCGATTCAGGCGCTCGCCTTCTACGTCTCTCACCCGGCATCGCCTCTGCGCTCATGGGCGACTCTCGGAGGCATAGCATCGATAGTGGTCTTCCTCGACCTTTTATTCAGAGACCTTACGACAGCGGCCACGCTCACGGCTTATGCGGGACTTACGTTTGCTGCGGTGCGGGCGGCGGGTTTTATAACCAACTCCGCCTTTCGCAGAGCTTTGCTTTCGGACGAAACGCTTTTCCTCTCAGCTTATGCCGCGCGCGCCTGCTCGCTTCAGGAAAAAGGCTCCGACCGCGTTTACGCTCATAGATAGGGTCAGCCGTCAGCTATCAGCTATCAGCCGTCAGCCATCAGCTATCAGCTATCAGCTATGAGCCATGAGCCGTTAGCTTATAGTCTTGAGCCCGATCTGCAACAAGCTTAACGGCGTTAGCGTCCCTATGAATTCAGGTATGTGTTCTCAGAGAAGAAAAAAACTCACCACAGAGACACAGAGAACACAGAGAGTTGCTTCTCCGTGTCTCCGTGTCTCCGTGGTGAAATCCCTTTCCTATTCTGAGCACTCACGAATTCAGGTCGGCCTTTCAAGGCCAATAACACTTTGCTAGAATCAGGTTTCCGCCTTGTGGCGAAGTCGAAATGAATTATCAAAGTATAGATCAAGTAGTGACGGAGCCGCCGCCTTCCGAAGGCGATGAGGAGCCGGAGCAGCCCGCCAGGAAGCGCCGCTTTCCGTGGGCTATGCTCGTGGTGGCGCTGATATTTGTGATCGTGCCCTTCATATCCTGGTATGGAACATGGTTTGGCCGCCCGCTTACTGACGAGCAGATGGAGTTTTACCTCAACGATCAGGAGAAGCCTCGCAACATTCAGCACGCCCTCTCGCAGATAGCCGGCCGCATAATCGAAAACGACGAGTCGGTGAAGCGATGGTATCCGTCGATCATCTCGGCGACGCGCCATTCTCTGCCGCAAATACGCCTGACCGCCGCCTGGGTCATGGGGCAGGACAATACTTATGAAGAGTTTCATCGGGTCTTGCTCGACCTTCTGAAAGACCCGCATCCCGGCGTGAGGCACAACGCCGCGCTTTCGCTCGTCCGTTTCAATGATCCTTCGGGGAGGCCGGAACTACAGGCCATGCTCTCGCCTCGGACCTTGCGCGCGGAAAGCGACGGCACGGTCGAATTCTTCGTCGAAGAAGGAGCGCCTTTCGCGGAGGGCGCTCCTCTGGCCCGCATCAAGCAAAGCGACAGTCAGCAAGTAGAAGTGCATGCACAGGAAGAAGGGCGTGTAGAGACGTTAAAGGTCAGGGCCAATGAAACGGTCGAGGCGGGCGATGAACTTATGACGATTTCTCCCTCGACCGAGCAGGTCTGGCAGACGCTCAGGGCATTTTATCTGATCGGCCGGGCGGAAGATGCGCCTTACGTCGAGCGTTACGCGCGCCCGCTTCCTGGCATGCCCGACCGCATTCAGAAGCAGGCCCTCGCAACGCTCGAAGCCATTCGCGCCCGCGATTCCAAACCCGCGACAGAAGGCGGATGATTTATATGCTGCGCGCGGGAGGGATTGGGAGTTTCCCTCGATCACCTGAATGCGCAAGCGCCAGCAGGCAATCGGGCCTCGCGCTCCCAGCGGGCGGCGCAGGAGATTTCATGCGGCCCTTGCATTGCAAAATCGTCCTCGTCCGTCCACGCAATCCGAACAACATCGGCGCGGCTGCGCGAGCCATGAAGAATTTCGGCTTTACCGAACTTGTCGTAGTCTCGCCTCATCCGCCTATTTGGAATGAAGCGGTCTCGGCTGTAAATGCTGTTGATGTCATCGCCAATGCCTGCGTGGTCGAAACGCTTGCCGAGGCGATAGCCGATTGCACGTTCGTCGTCGGAACTGTGGACCGCTCGCGAGTCGAACCGAAACAGGTTATCTACACGCCCGAAGATTTGAGCCGCGATTTGCAAGCGACCCCTCACCGGCTCGCTCTGGTCTTCGGCCCGGAAAAAAATGGGCTGACGAATGAAGACCTCTCTCATTGCCATCGCACCTTGAGCATCCCGACTCAACCGGGTTGCCCTTCGATGAACCTGGGACAGGCGGTTGCGGTCTGCTGCTATGAGTTGATGCGCGACCGGGCGCAACATTCGACCAAAATAGAGCCTCCTGCACAGGCTACAGCGGGCGAAATCGAAGCGGCCTTGCAACTCGCGCTCGATCTGTTGCGAATATCGGATTTCATATTACCCGGCAGTGAAGCGGATTTGACGATAAAGCTCCGGCGCTCACTCATCAGATTGAATTTAAGAGATAGGGAAGTGAAGACCTTGTGCGGCGCGTTGAGGAAGATCGAACAGCGATTGAGTGGAATGCGTCTGCCCGCCCCCCCTCACAGTTGAGAGAACAAAGATTCAAACAACCCGATCCTCAGCCTGCCACATCATTGCGCGGGTGCGGTTTTCAAAAATGGGTCAAGCCGCCTTCAGATGAAGCGCCTGCACATTGCGGCAAGAGTATTGGATTCATTATACCCATTCAGTAGCAGGATGGATTTCGTCCTTTTCACCCCTTGCGGTATCTTCCCGACCCGTATCGTTCCATCCACAGTGTCTACAGTCTTGAACGGGCGATCATCAATGTATATATCCAACCTTGAGATGTTTTTGGTTGAGACCTCTATAGTCTTGGAAAGACCCTGGTTTTGTTGGAGATTGACCGAAAGGCCATACACAGGTTTTCCCATCAACATTCTTGCAGCCTTCTCGATCATATCCGGGTTCCTGTTGAGCAGATCATTCCGGGTCATGTAGTGTCGCCTGTCTGGTACGATCCCCAACTCCTCAAGAGGCCGCCCGACCTGCTTGCCTACGCGAATGCTGCGTCGCACGGCAACATTCATCTCTGCGCCTTTCGGCAATGGGGTAAAAAGGTATCGCGCCTTCTTGCCCAAAGCGAATTTTATGGCATCATACGGCCATACGTTTGCGCCGCCCGCCCCCGTGTTACCGCTCGTTCCCAGTATCTCTCCTATCTCGTTATCCTGGAAACCGGCAGCAAATATGTCCGTAGTGCTGTAGGACAAAGCATCCGTTATCAGCACGACAGGGCCATAGTAGACCTGGCCTATATCATTACAAGCCTTTTCTGAGGTAATGGGAAAACCGGAAGAGTAGGTAGCGTTGGTCATAACCGATTCTGCGATTGATTCGGCCCATTTAGACATCCCCCAGTTTTTAGGGGCGTTTCTACATATCTCAAGGTTCAAGGGCGTGTTGATGAATTCAAACAACTCGGGCTTGATCCTGCGGGGCGTGAATAATTGAAGCAGTCGTTCGCCTGCCTCTATCAGACCGCCGCCGTTACTCCGCATATCCAGTATAACGCCTTCCTGTGGAAAGGAGCCGGATGTGAGGATACGCCTGATCTCTCTTACCAGCCGGGCCGGGCTTGCTTCAAAAGTGAAGATCCTTAGATAGCCAAACTCTTTTTCGTATAGTTTTATGCGCTCGGCGTGAAGCACGTCATTCATCGTTGTCTTTATGGTCTCGCGAAAAAAATCGGATATATCTTCATCCTGTCTTCCGGCATAAAGCATTGTAATAACGGAATTGATCTCCTTCTTCTTATGGTCCACGGCCCGTTTGTAGATACACAAATATTCTTTTGCCAGGTCTTTGGGTCTCTCCTTACTTGAGACATCATCGGGATTAAAGACCATCCATTCCTGTTTCAACTCGTATTCTTTGCCGTTCTTAGCGCGGTAAGTCAAGGTTACCCACCGCTCATCGGGCGGCAATGATGTTTTGAGCGGTCTTATTGTAAGGTTATCGAGGCCTCGCGCGAACCGCGCCTCAAGATTGCTGCCTGCCTGTTTTTCACCATTGATTTCTATCGCGCGTTCGATAGGTATGCCGTTCCAGTAAAGCGCCTCCACGCCAGGCTCCAAATAAAAGCGCTCCGCGCTTTCATGTCTGAACGGCTCGAAATATATATCCACGACTCGCGAGACCATGAATTTTCGCTTGCGATTCTTGAAGTATCCCTCGATCAGAAATGGCAGGTAGGCAACCATTTTATTGAACGGCGAAGGTAATAGATACATAGTGTGGATGTCGCGGGCCGATGTGAATATCTCAAGCAGCCTCTGGTGGAAGATCATCTCGCTGGGCATCTTGCGCTCGTCCATCTCTGAGAGGCTGAACTTCATCAGCTTCAGTCTTTGTATAGGATCGACCGCATGCATTGCGCGTTTAAGTGGCAGATGCACGTAACTCATATCCAACAATACCAGCGCGTGATCGATTATGCTCAACCGCTCGCTCTTAGAGAGCCGCTGCT
>JAKEHD010000236.1 GCA_022615215.1 Blastocatellia bacterium | reverse complement strand
TCCGATGGTATCTCTACTCAAAACTGTCATTTCATCCCGCGCGCAGTATACAAGCTCACAACTTCGAAATCCGGATGCGGGCAGGTGCCGGGCAGCCCTGTTCTCCCTCCCTCGATCAAGCAGTTCAAAATGGGCGCTTATGCTTCAACGCAGCATCTGGCCCTCGATTGCCAGCAGTGATCTCAGGCCAGGCAGTCCGCTTCAAAAGGATGAAGGATGAAGGATGAATCCTGTACCGGGATCCTGTTTTCATCCTTCATCCTTCTCTTAAACCTCACCGGTTAATCGACGTCCTTTTCGGTCGAAACATCAGCGCGAATATAAGCGCTATCTACAACGGAATCACAGGCATACGGGCGGTCGCAGTAAGAAACCCGTTCGGCGCGCTTCGGGTCGGTAAATTTTTTTGCGAAATGTTTTTCGATAATTTGCCAGTAGAAGGTGAGAGAACATTCAAGGCATTGACGGATTAACGAATCGCTCGACCGACGCGCCTCTTAATCCATTCAACGCAGCATCATCCCAGGTGCCCGCGACGCTGCGCCGACCGACCTGTACGAAGGGGAATAGCCATGATAGGAAATATAAGACAAATCGCACGCCGCGCCGAAGCAATAAAGGCAAAAGTAAAAAGTAAAAAGGCAAAAACAGAAGGCCGCAACCCCGCCCGACGCGGCGAGTGGGCGACGGTTGACTCGACTACGAGTCGGCGACGCGGCGAAAGATTAGCTTTCTGCTCGCCGTGTCCCCGTGTCTCCGTGTCCCCGCGTCGTTGTTACCTGCTCTCTCACCTTTTACCTTGTTTATTGGCGACAGGTCTCGCAATAATTCTCGCTCTCGCGAATGTTTTAATGCTCGTTCACGCGGACGATCAGGACTTGACCGTCACAGCCGGTTTCGAAGGTAAAGCCTCTCTCGCCGCAGGCGAAAAGATCGTCCTCACTCTGAGTCGCCCGCTTCCTTCCCGTGAGGGCCGACTCGCTCTCGTGATAGGCCCGACCGACCTGACGGCCCTCGCAAGCATAGACGAAAACAGCATCTCTTATGATCCGTCGGTCCTGCCGCTGCCTGTGGGCGAAACCGAAGCGACCATCTACCTTATTACGCCGGATAACGAATGGAAGCAGATCGCAAGCTTCCCCCTTCGCATAGAGACCGCAGCCACGGCCGAGCCTTCCGAGGGAAAAAGTCTTCCTTCTGATCAGCAAAATATCGCGGGGCAGCAACCGGTCGATAGCGAGAGAAGATGGGGATTCGATAAAGCGACTCTGACACCATCGGTGACCATAGGGATGAAATCCCAACTCGCCGAGAAAGCTTTCCCCCAGGAGAACGCCTCTGCGCGGTCCACTTATAACGACTTCACCTTGCAGGGGAGCCTTCAAACAGAATTCGCTCGCGGCGCTTTCAACTCGCAATCGCAATTCGACATCGCCGGGTCGAGCTTCCGTCAGGAAGCCCTTCGCTTCGCCGAAAAAGGCAATACCGCTCCCCGCATCGACCTTGCCAGCTACCTCTTGCAGTTTCAGGCGGGCAAGGCGCGCGTACAGGCGGGACATGTCGCCTTCGGCACCAACCGCCATCTCATTAACAGTTTCTCCAGCCGGGGCATAACCGTCACTCTTCCCGTCACCTCGCATTCGGATCTTTCGGTCGCCGCCATGAACGGCACGAGCATAGTCGGCTGGGACAACTTCTTCGGCCTCAATCGCCGCAAGCATCAGATCGTAAGCGGCGCTTTCGGCTATGAGTTCATCCCTCAACGTCCGGGCGGCCTGCGCGTCGAAACAGGAATCATGCACGGATCGCTCCTCCCGCTCAACAATTTCAATCAGGGGGTCATAAACGACGCGGAGCAGAGCAAGGGCCTCAGCCTCCGCATTGCCGCAAGCGACGGCGCGGGGCGTTTCCGCCTCGACGGCGGATTTGCTCGTAGCCGTTTCAACAACCCTTCGGACCCGCTGCTCGATCAGGGATTGAACCTCGTCGCTGTGCGCGAAAATTCCCGCAATGCCCGATACCTCGATGCCAGCTACAGCATATTGCAGGACTTCGCTCTCTCAAGCACAAGAAAAGCCAGCCTCGCTTTCAACTACCGTCACGAGAGGGTCGATCCCCTCTTTCGCAGCGTCGCCGCTTTCACTCAGGCTGATCGCTTTCAAAACCAGTTCGAACTCGTCGGCGTCATAGGAGAGATCAACGCGACTTATGTGTACGGCCGCTTCAACGACAACCTCGACGATATTCCTTCGATTCTCAAGACGCTCACGCGCCGCAACGGGCTTATTCTCGGCGTGCCGCTTGTTTCGTTGTTCGGCGATCCGGCCAATCCGTCTCCCTGGCTTCCCAGGCTATCCTATAACTTTGACCGGACTCATCAGTTCGGCGCGGCGTTTCCCATCAACAGCGGCTTCGACAGCGCGAGCCAGGTGCCCGATCAACTCAGCAACAATCAGGGATTCGTCGCCGAATGGCAGGCCCAAAGGTGGCGTTTCGGGTACAGGTTCAATCGCTCGTTTCAGGACAATCGCCAGCCGGGAAGAGAACTTGCCGACCTCCGGAATCTCATAAACGGGTTCACCTTCGGATTCACTCCCGTTGCATCGTTCGATCTCAATCTCGACCTGACGAGAGAGAGCGCAGACAACCGCGAGCAGGCCCGCATAGATCACACGAACCGAATCGGCGCGAATATCAACTGGCGGCTATGGCAAAGCATGGCTCTTACGGCGACCATCTCCACGACCTTTGCGGGAGATGTGGCCGAAACCAGCCGCAGTAGAAATGCCGAACTCGACCTGCAATGGTCCTACAGGTTCGGGCTGGAAAAGAGCCGTTACAGGAAATTCAGCGGCCAGTTCTTCATACGTTATGCGAATCGTTATGCAAGCTCAAGGGACAACCTTTTCGGATTCAACAACCTGACTAAAACCCAGACGCTCAACACCGGGCTCAGCTTCACATTTTTCTAACAGAGAGCGTCAAGTCAGCTATCAGCCGTCAGCTATCAGCCGTCAGCTAAAAGAAGATCAACCACAGAGACTGCGGAAGACACAGACGAAGAAAGAAATCTTTAGAAGAAAGAAATCTTTATGCGAGGATGAAATCGGGCCGTACTTTTTATCCGTGATTGTAGAAGGCTCTGCCTTCCACTGTGTTATCTGTGGTCGAATAAAGGAGGCCATTATGAAGAGACTACTAATCCTGTCCGTACTACTCGCTTTCATGTTGACAAACGGTGTGGCCCAGCAGCCGGGAACGGTCAAGGTCAATCCTACGGGCGTCAACATCAACACGAGCGGCGCGACCGTAGCATTCCTGACCTTCGGGGGACTTGTAGGCAAACGGCCCGCCGAGGCTACATGGTGCGGCGAGCTCATACCGGCAGCGCCCGACATCGGATTCAAATGCAATCCGGCCACGATATTCGGGCAGCTACCGGCGCGATTCGATCAATCCACCCTGAGCGGCAACACGGCCTTTACGGACATAATGTCTATCCCGCCTTCGGTAGCGAGGCGAGCTTATCAGGCGGCGCAGGATGGGCAGGAATCGGCCTTCTTCTACGTGAGGCGATTCATAAGCCTCACAGGCGGGCCTGACGAATTCGTCGCCGTCACCTGTAGGCTGACGGGAGGCGGGGCGCGCACACCGTTCGCCCTGACCGATGTGAAGCTCTCATTCACGCCCGATAAACCTGTGTTGTTTGTGAAGCCTGGTGAAAAGCTTACGAGGATAAAAGCCGAGATAGCCTATAACGGAACGGGACGGCTCAAGGGGAGATGGGAAGTCGTGCTGCCGGGCGAAGAAGCTCCGTCGGTGCGGGATCTCCTGACGGAAGCGACTCTTCCGATAGAAGAGCGGGGATTGCAGCGGCGCTACACACAAATAAGCCGATTCAACGTCTTCCTGCCGCCGGTGGGCAAATACACATTGACCGGTCCCGACCCGTCGCGACTGCCGAGCACGGTCGAGGGCCAGTATCTCGTTTTGTTGCGCATAGAGGCGTCGGATGACAAAGAGGGCGATTCAAGTCTGGCAGCGGTCGGGGCAGGAGCGGGTGTCGTGCATGGGGGAGCGGTGGCGGGCTTCCCCTTGCCGCCGCTTCGCTATTATGTTGGAAGCGGCAGCGCGCGGCCGAGTGCGCAGCCGGAATCGGGGATGGCTCAATTGTTGCCCAATGACAACTTCGTCGCAGACCGGAACAAGCCTCTGGATTTCACATGGTCAGGCACTGAGGAGGGCAGGTTCTACCGCTTGGAGATAGTCGACCAGCAACAGAACATGGTCTTATCGGCGCTACTGCCGTCCGGTATTGGAACCTATCGCGCTCCGTCGTGGTTGAAGGACAAGGCCGGGGATAGAAGCCTTCGCTGGCGGGTCGTGGCTTTAGATCAAGTCGGGATCACGATTGCCGAGACCCCCTGGCGCACTCTGCGATACAAGAAGCAGTGATGGTCTGAATGGCTCACATAAAGATTTCTTTCTTCTAAAGATTTCGTAAGCGTTCACCGGCTCATTTAGTAGAGGGGCCGAATCG
>JAKEHD010000235.1 GCA_022615215.1 Blastocatellia bacterium | reverse complement strand
ATAGGTTGCGGCGCTGAAAAAGGTTCATTTTATCCCGCGCGTAGTATATATCTCCGCTCAAAATTGTCATTTCATCCCGCGCGCAGTATATCGCAGAGAGACGCATCATTTGCGGAATTGCGGCGAGCGATTATGCCGGCGCTCGCCTGAATCCAGGCCAGGGAGAGGGAAAGAATGGATTTAAAAATCTACATGCGACTCAGCCTCATGATGTTTCTCCAATTCTTCATCTGGGGCGCGTGGTTCGTCACTCTGGGCACACACCTCGGGGATATCGGATTCACAGGCAGTCAGATCGGATACACCTACCTGATGAACAACATCGCGGCCATCATCTCTCCGTTCTTCGTCGGAATGATCGCAGACCGCTTCTTCGCTTCGCAAAAAGTGATGGGCGTGTTGCATCTGGCAGGCGGCGTCATACTCTATTTGTCGGCCGATGTCACTACGGCCGGACTGCTCATACTGGGTCTCTTGCTTTACAATCTCACATACATGCCCACGCTCGCTCTGGTCAACGCCGTGTCCTTCAACCAGATGAAGAGTCCCGACGCGCAATTTCCGAAGGTCCGCGTATGGGGAACCATCGGCTGGATAGTCGCGGGTCTTGTTATCACCTTTATTCAATTCAAGTTCTACGGCGATGTCGAGAAGAGTTCGCTGCCGATGAAGATGGCCGCAATCGCTTCCGTCTTGATGGGACTATACTCTTTCACGCTGCCCAACACGCCGCCGCAAAATGTCGGCAAGGAGGTCAGCGCCGGTGAAATCCTCGGAGTCAAGGCCCTCAGATTGCTCAAGGAAAGATCCTTCTTCATCTTCGTGCTCTGCTCTCTGCTAATCTCGATACCTCTCGCCTTCTATTATAATTTCACCAATCTGTTCCTGAATGATCTGGGCATGAAAGGCGTGGCAGCCAAGCAAAGCATGGGGCAGATGTCGGAAGTCCTTTTTATGATTCTCATGCCCTGGTTTTTCGTGCGGCTCGGCGTGAAAAAAATGCTGCTCGTAGGTATGTTGGCCTGGGTGCTGCGTTATTTCTTTTTTGCTACGGGTGACAACCCAATCATAAGCCTGGCAAATTTAACAGCGGATCAACTGATTGGAATCATCGCCTCTGTGGGTATGCTCTATGGCGGGATTCTCCTGCACGGCATCTGCTACGATTTCTTTTTCGTCACCGGTCAGATATACGTTGACAAGAAAGCGCCGGGCGAGATTCGCGCAAGCGCGCAAGGGTTCATCGCCTTGATAACTTATGGTGTCGGCATAGGGCTTGGCTCAGTCCTTTCCGGCCTGATCGTAGATCTCTTCACCGTCAACGAGGTAAAGAACTGGCAAATCATCTGGTGGATACCCTGCGCCTTCGCCGCAGTGATAGCGTTGTTCTTCGCCTTGACGTTCAAGGAGAAGAAATCGGAAGTAAGCGAACCGGCACACCAGGTTGAAACCGCCGCCGGAAGCGATTGATAACAGCGCTCCTATCAGCTATCAGCTACAGCAGATCAGTTGTCAGGGCAAGCATTCAACCACCGTATTACACAGATAACACGGATAATATCTGAGAAATCTGTGTAATCTGTGGTGCGAAGCGATGAAAGGAGAGAATCTCATGCGACTCGGTTTGAATTTAGGTTACTGGGGTTCGGGATCTTCGGACAATGTAGCGCTCGCTCAGGAGGCCGAATCGCTAGGCTATCACTCGGTCTGGACGGCTGAGGCTTATGGGTCGGATTCGGTGACCGCTCTGACCTGGATTGCGGCTAAAACCGAACGCATAAATGTCGGCACCGCGATAATGCAGATGCCCGCCCGCACTCCTGCCATGACCGCTATGACCGCAGCCACTCTGGACCTTCTGACGGGAGGCCGCGTACTTCTCGGCATAGGAGCTTCAGGCCCGCAGGTGGTCGAGGGCTGGCACGGCATCTTATATGGCAAGCCGCTGGCCCGCGCGCGCGAATATGTCTCCATAGTGCGGACGATACTTGCGCGCGAACGTCCACTCGAACATCACGGCGAGTATTACGATATACCCGTTCAGGGCGGCACGGGACTCGGAAAACCTCTCAAGCTAATCATCCACCCGCTGCGCCCGCACATCCCCATATATCTTGCGGCGATAGGCCCTAAAAACATCGCGCTCGCGGCGGAAATCGCAGACGGCTGGCTGCCTATATTCTTCTCTCCGCACCACATAAGAGAGTTCCGCGACTCGCTCGAAGAAGGCTTCACGCGGGCAGGGCCGGAAAAAGATCGCAGCGGTTTCGACATAGCCCCCTCGACCACCGTGATACTGGGCGATGACGCGGATGCTTGTCGCGCGCAGATGAAGCCTCATCTTGCGCTCTACATAGGAGGGATGGGCGCGCGAGGGCGGAACTTCTATAACGACCTCGCCTGCCGCTATGGGTACGAAGAGGCGGCCGCTCTGATTCAAGACCTCTACCTTGCCGGAAAGAAGAACGAAGCGATAGCCGCCGTGCCCGACGAGCTTGTAGACGAAGTGGCTCTATGCGGGCCGCGCGAGCGCATAGCCGACCGCCTCGATGCATGGCGGGACGCGGGGGTGACGACGCTTATATGCGCCACGCACAGCATAGACGCTCTGCGCGTCATGGCCGAACTCGCGCCCTGACGGCGTTCAGAGTACCGCCTTCAGGCGGCGGGCGTGAAATTTCGAGCCTTCCAACTGACGTTGGTACTCTGAACATCTCAAATTCAAACTTCGAACTTCAGCCGTCGGGCGTCCCCGTGTTTGCGCTGAGGCGCTTGGATAGTTTTTCTTAATTCTGCCGCGACGCGAGCCGCCCGGATCGCTCTTGCTTATACGCGATCCGAGGAGGCTTTCTCGAACGCGAATCAATAGTCACCAGTCGCCCCGCGCGCGGTTGCGGCTGTTTCTTATGGCTCCAGCGCACTCCTTCCGACGCGCCCGGAATCTTTTCCCAAAAACATAGAGCCGGGCATGTAACCTTTCGGCTTCCTCAATCGTGTTATCGGTAGAATGATCCAATAACAGGTATGATCGTTTGAAAGGAGATTTTAGCGATGCAATCGTTTGTAGGAAACCCTGATGCAATAGTTATCGGCGGCGGAATGGCGGGCCTCGCGGCGGCGACCTTCCTTGCAAAACAAGGAAAAAACGTGCGCTTATTTGAGCAATCACAGGCGGTCGGGGGCCGCGCGCGGACCAAAGAGATGAACGGATTCTATATGAATCAGGGCCCTCACGCCCTTTATCGTTCGGGGCGCGGGATAGAGGTGCTCAGAGAGTTAGGCATCGAACCTCGCGGCCGTGTGCCTTCGATTTCCGGCGCGTATGCCATCAAGGATGGCGTTAAACACACATTCCCCGCAGGGCTGGTCTCGATGCTCACGACGGGTCTCTTCGGACTCTCGGCAAAGCTTGAGGCCGGGCGGCTGCTCGCATCGATACAAAAAATCGATACCCGTTCATTGATGAGCGCCACCGTGAGAGAATGGGTCGAGAATCAGATCTCGCACCCTGCGGTCAGGGAGTTGTTTCTGGCCGTATTCCGTGTTTCGACTTATACGAATGCGCCCGAATTGATGAGCGCGGGTGCGGCTCTGGAACAGGTGAAGATGGCGCTCGACAAAAATGTTTTGTATCTCGACGGAGGATGGCAAACGCTCGTGGACGAAGCGGAGCGCGCGGCCGAGCGCGCAGGAGTGATTATAGAGAAGGGCTTTAAGGTCGAATCGGTCGAACGCACGGGCGCAGGACAAGAAAGAAATCTTTATGCCGTGCGCGGCGTGCGCCTCTCCGACGGGCGAAGGCTTGCGACCTCGACAGTCGTCATCGCCTCAAGCCCAACGGTCGCCGCCCGTTTGGTGGAAGACGGAGAGCATCCTTTGCTTGCGAAATGGGCTGATGAATCTATCCCTGTGAAAGCCGCTTGCCTCGACATCGCCTTGAGCCGTCTGCCGAACCCGAAAGCCACTTTTGCGCTCGGCATGGACAGGCCGCTTTACCTCTCGGTCCATTCCGCTGCGGCGAGGCTCGCTCCCTGCGAAGGTGCGCTTATACAACTGGCGAAGTACCTGCCGCCTGATGACGACCAGCCTCCTGAGAGCGTCGAGCGCGAGCTTGAAAACTTATTAGAGCTTTTGCAACCGGGGTGGCGCGAGGCGCTTGTATATCGCCGGTTCCTGCCCGATATGGTAGTGATGAATGCGATAGCGACCGCCCGCCATCGGGGCACGAAGGGACGGCCCGGCCCGCAGGTCGAAGACGTGCCCGGCCTGTTCGTGGTGGGCGATTGGGTAGGCGAAGAAGGGCTTCTGGTGGATGCGAGCCTCGCAAGCGCAAGGCATGCGTCGGATATAATAGCCCGGTATAAACCGGCTGAAGCTCAGGCAGCGGTGCGCTGACAGACAGCCCTCAGCCCTCAGCTATACTGCGCGCGGGGTAAAATGGGAGTTTTTCCTGGGAGCGCAGGCATCCTGCCTGCAAGTGTTTGCGCATTCATGGAATTGAGGGAAACTCTCAATTCCTCCCGCGCGCAGTATATCAGCTATCAGCTATCAGAAGTATGATCTGAAGACTGACGGCTGAGGGCTGAAGACTGATAGCTGATTTCCTTGTCGAGGGCGAGCGGAAGTTTTATAGAAATTATGGCGATTTCTGTTGAAACGTATGAGACTGATCGAAGGATGTTATGGGGATTGTGTTACCGTATGACGGGCAATGCCGCCGATGCGGACGACCTTGTGCAGGAGACATTCGTAAGGGCCCTTGAGCGCCCGCCCCGACGCCTTGATGAACCGTTGCGCCCCTGGCTGGTTCGCGTGGCGATCAATCTCAGCCGCGACCACTTGCGCCGCCGTCGCCGGAGGGGGTATGCAGGGGAGTGGCTTCCATCTCCCGTCCCGACGGACGATCTCGAAAGCCCTGCCTCTTATGAGCCGCCCGCCCCACGGGAGGATTCCCCCGCTTCGCGCTACGATATGCTTGAGAGCATTTCATTCGCATTCCTGCTGGCGCTTGAGGCGCTCACTCCATCACAGAGGGCCGTGCTTTTATTGCGCGATGTCTTCGATTACTCGACTGCGGAGACGGCCGAAGCGCTCGGCATTACGGATACGAGCGTCAAGGTGATACTGCATCGTGCGCGTGCGCGTATGCGAGATTATGACAAGAATCGCGTCGTACCGGATGCTGCCCGGCGCGAAGCGACGCGCGAGGCGCTCGATCAATTTCTGCTATACCTGAGCGCGCGCGACATAGAGAATCTCGAACGCCTTCTGACGGAAGATGTGGTCAGCACGAGCGATGGCGGCGGCGAAGTGGCGGCGGCGATGGTCCCCGTTCGCGGTCGCGATAAGGTATTGCGTTTGGTGGTCGGGCTGGCCGAAAAGAGCGTGACGTTTCCACAATATTCATTCCGCGTTCTCAACGGCCTGCCTGCGATAATCTACTCTCAGCCGGGCGCGCAAGCGGGTTTTGCTTCTCTCTTCACCATGCATTGCGAAATCGACGACCAGGGACGCATTCGAAGATTGAATACGGTGCTGGCCCCCCGCAAGCTCTCGGCTCTCTCATAGAGGTCGAATCGCCGGGGCGATACTTCGTTTTCGTGAATGGATTTCCGGGTAATGGGCTTGAACTGCCGACCCGGTCTTTATTTCTGGGAAGACCTTACACCTGTATTTCTTCGAGTATGCGCTCGACGGCGGCGCGCGGCTCCGGGTCTTCGGTTATGGCGCGGCCTATCACTATGAGGTCGGCCCCGTCGCTTATGGCGCGTGCAGGCGTGGCTATGCGCTTCTGGTCCCCGACGGCCGACCACACGGGCCTTATGCCGGGGGTGAGAATGATGAATCCGTCGGCTGCGACTCGCTCGCGTATGAGACGTATCTCGCGAGGCGAGGCGACCACCCCGTCCAATCCCGAATCACGAGCGAGCGAGGCGAGGCGCACGACCTCCGAATCCACGTCCGATGAGATTCCTACATCTGCAAGGTCCGCACTGTCCATGCTCGTGAGCACGGTGACGCCGAGGACTACAGGGCGCGACGAGTCGGGACTACCCTCGGTGGCGGCAGATATAAGGAAATCTTCCTTGTTTTGCGCGGCGAATTCGGCCGCAGCCCCCGACGCAGCGCGCATCATCTCTGCGCCGCCAAGCGTGTGAACGTTGAAAATAGAGACCCCAAGCCGCGCGGCCGAGCGTGAAGCCCCTGCCACTGTGTTGGGAATGTCGTGGAATTTCAGGTCCAGGAAGACGCGCTCGCCTGATCGAACGATCTCACGCACGAGTTGCGGGCCTTCGGCAGTAAATAGCTGGCTGCCGATTTTGAACATGCCGACCATTCCGCTCAATCGCTCGACGAGACGGAGCGCGCTGTCGCGGTCGGGATAATCGAGAGCGACCACGAGCCTGTCTTTTGCGCATGCTATGCCGCCCGGTTTGTTTGCGATCATCAGGGCGAGTTCCTTCCCTGGAATAGTTGTAGGCCGTTAAAAAGCTGCGTTGCGCCCTTGCGAACTGTAGAAGCCCTTCTCAGGTCGGAGGGTCGCATCGCTGCTGGCCGATGGGATGAGGAAAAAGATCGCAGTATACCCTTCGTCTTCCTTTTGTGGCGCATTCTACAAGTAGCTCATCACGCCTCTTTGATTTTCCGTTTTTCTTCGCCGGTGCTCTCTGTCGGCACCACCTTCTCTAAAATGCGGCCGCTCGGCTCCTGGCTCATCTTTATCGCTCCGTTGAACATGGCCCCTTCTTCGACGAGCAGCACGGGCGTTACCACATCGCCGTATACTTTTCCGGTTCGGTGTATCTCTACCCGCGACCTGGCAACCAGGTCGCCGTGTAGAAGGCCGTGAATTACGCAAACGCCGACCTGGACCTGGGCTTCGATCTCACCGCTGTCGCCTACTACCAGAGTGCCGTTTTCGGATGACAGCCTGCCCGTGACTTTACCGTCGATTTGAAGCCGCTCGACAAATAGAATGTCGCCCTTGACCTCGATGTCCCTTCCTATCCAACCTAAATCGGAGGAGCCGCTATCGGTTTTGACCAGTTTCATCTTTCGTCGTCTCCACATATTGAATTATCTCGTTCACCCCGGCACAGACGCTATTGTCTTTTTCGGTGATGAGGGTATAACTGATTCAGTGAGGACAAACACCGCATCACATTCAGTCTTTTGCGAAAATATTTTTGATCTCGAATCCGCAGGGCAGTCAGGGTTATAGTTCCTCCGAATATGGAAAAGAATTCCATAAAAGAAGGTTGAAGTAAACAGGGACTATTGCTCCTGCCAATTCCTCGATAGGAATTTTCGTTTATGATCTTGTTGAATTTGGATATCCCCTGTTTCAACCCTGGCTCCAGGAGCCAAATCATAAACGACCCTTTTAACACGCAGATAGAACGTCTATCTGTAGCGCGTGCTAAAACTCAATATCTTCTTAGGCGTTCTAACTTTTACGTTGAAGACTTCCTTCAACAACTGCCTGGTTAGAGTTTCAAAGAGCTTTTCAAGTAGCGGCAGACTATCATGGGGTTGAGTTGAAAAGCAAGACAGGAGACTTCCGAACTACGATGTTTTTCAGGAGGGTTCTACAAATTCAAAGTCCGGCTATAATCCTTACTGGAACGGGAAGTCAAGCGGAGATGCAGGAATTGATTCATTACGCGCGCGATAATGGCATGAAAAAGGGCCTCAGCCGTGTTGATTGGGACTGAGGCCCTTTTGAATGTTTGAACGCCGCGAATCGTCGGGCATTCGAAGCGAAATCGAAAATAGCGGTTCAGGGTTGATCTTTGATGATTGAGCCGGTGAGAGAGCCGATATTCGGGCTATCAGTACGGTCCAGGTATTCTGACAGCCCGTCGACCACCTTGACGGTGACGCGAGGGTCGTAGTAATTGGCGGTCCCTATCTGAATGGCCGTAGCGCCTGCGATTATGAATTCAAGTGCATCCATTACGGATGCAATCCCGCCGATTCCTATCAGTGGAACATCTACGGCGCAGGCGACTTCATGCACCATGCGAACTGCTATGGGACGGATGGCAGGCCCGGAAAGGCCCCCTGTCCCGTAGTTCAACCGCGACCGGCGGGTATAAATGTCTATGGACATTCCGACCAGTGTGTTGATTAAAGACAAAGAATCCGCGCCTGCGCCGACTATTGCGCGGGCCAATTGAGCGATATCGGTGACGTTCGGCGAAAGCTTTACGATGAGCGGGCGCGTGGATGCGCGACGCGCTCTTTCGGTGAGCCGGGCCGCCGCCGCAGGGGAATTGCCGATCACTATGCCGCCCTCTTTGACGTTCGGACAAGAGATGTTGAGTTCATAAGCATCTATTCCCGCGCCGTCGTTGAGAATCGTTATGGCTTCGATGTAGTCTTCGTCCGAGTACCCGAATACGTTTGCGATGATGCGCGTATCATATCGTTCGAGGAGCGGGAGTTTCTCTTCGACGAAGGCGCGCGCGCCGATGTTTTGCAGGCCGATGGCATTGAGCATCCCGCCGTGAGTTTCGACTATTCGCGGCGGAGGCGTGCCTGCGAGCGGCCTTGAGGAGAGCCCTTTGGTCGAGAACCCTCCGATGCGGTTCAGGTCTATCAGTTCTGCGAACTCAAGCCCGTAACCGAAAGTGCCCGAAGCGCCTATGACAGGGTTATTGAAATGTATGCCCGCGATTTCCACCGCGAGCCTCGGATCGTGATTCACTGTGCCGGTCATTTCAATTCCAAGCGCCGATTCTCAGGTTCAATGAGACATAGCGTTGACTTCCCATCGGATCGTGTCAGCCGAAAAGATCGTTCCGTCCGTGCAGACGCGCCTGTAGGAAGCATATCCGAGAGGCCCGTCCGTTTTTACCGCCACGACGCAGCCTACGCATACGCCGAACCCGCAGCCCATAGGGGCTTCGAGCGACACGAGGCATCGCGCATCGAATCGCGCGGCGATCTCATTCACGCGGGCCATCATCGGCCAGGGACCGCACGCATATATCGTAGAATCCGCGCCGCGTAAAGATTTCTTGCTTACTTCGTCCCGCAGATGGCGTTCGAGCGGCGCGGTCACAAACCCTCGCTCGCCGAGGCTTCCATCATCGGTAGTGATCGTGAGCGGAAGCCCTAGCGCCCGGAAGTCTTCCAGCCCGCACCCCGAAGCCACGCGCCCGCTCGCCGCTCCGAAAAATATTTGCGTGTCTATGCGGGCGCGCGCGAGCTCTTCACATAACATCAACACCGATGCTGAGCCGATGCCGCCCGCTACCACGATTGCGCGGCGAGATGCTTCGACTGATGATCGCTCAGGCATTTCAACAGGCCAGCTATTGCCGAGCGGGACGAGCGCCTCGACCTCGCCTCCTCGCTCGACGAACGATAGCTGTTCGGTCCCGCGCCCTAGTATCTGATACAGGAAACTCAACTGCCGCTTTCCAGCGACTCGGTAAACGGCCAGCGCGCGCCTGAGCAGCGGCTCGAAGCTTGCGCGCGCGCGCAACATGGCGAACTGTCCGGCGCGCGCCTCTACCTCTTCGTCGAAGTTAAGAGTGAGAAGGCGATAACCGGGCGTGATCTCAAGGTTGCTCTCGACTGTGGCTACAGTTTCGATCATCTCTCAAGCGATCATTACTATATTCTGCTCGTCGGGCGCGATGTGACGGATAAGCAAACGCCAGTCTATCAAGACAATGTATAGAACTCAATGAAAGTCGAGAGGAGGACGGGGCAGCAAACCGAAGAAAGAAATCTTTATGCGAATGCTGCCCCGATTCGAGAGCCTGCCCGAAAGAGGCGGTTCGTCGAAGACATACAACTCATTGGGATTAGAAGTTGGGTATCTTGAGCCTCTGGCCAGGATTTATACGGTCAGCGTCAGAGAGAATATCCCGGTTCGAGTCGAAAATCTGTTGGTATGTGAGCTTCCCTTTAGTTATCTTCTGAGCGATGCCTGAAAGCGTGTCGCCGGATTGGACCTCATACTCGCCGTAGATGTCCTGTCGCTGTAGGCTCAGGTTAAGCGTCAGGTCGCCGTCATCGAGTCCGGGGTCTATCTCTTTCACTTTGTCCCAGACCTGATTGTGTACGTACTGTGTCGGAGCAGAGCCGCTGATCGTCATGTGGCCGTTCTCTTCATTGGCGCTCAGGCCCTCGCATCCGAGTTTTTCGGCCAGTATATATACATCTCCGTATTTGTCAGTCAATTGTGACATTAGGGTTTTCCTCCTTGTTTCAAGATTTACTTACGCATTGCAGCCCCCGATGCACAACTACAACCCGATGAAAGCAGGGCTTCAATTATCCCGACCCGACGGCTTGACTGTCAATGTGCCTCTCGCTCCTTCCTCCGTTTTGGAGTCTATTATTGCCGCTGTTGTTGTGACATCCATCTACACCAAACCGTGCGTACCCATCCCAAAACAAGTGTCCGGGCGTTTGAGCGATATATGAGATCGCTCTTTTTAGCCGTCGCCAAATGTTGTAATAGCGACGCTTAATATCCTCTCTCCCCATCCCGGCCCGGTGGCACGGTAATCGCGTTATTTATGGCTGGACTTTGTTCGAGAGAAGGAACACAACGCGTCAGCGGGCGCATTAGGGAGGGACTTAAAGGATGGCTACTAACGCGATTTCAATTAAATCTGATGCCGGTTTGAGCGCGGCGCTCGCCGGTGATTCCATGAGCGGATTTGAAGAACTTTACCGCAAACACTACCGCAGAGTTTACTCTATATGTTTGAGGATGACCGGCAACGTAGCGGAGGCTGAAGACCTGACACAGGAAGTCTTCATACAACTCAGCCGCAAGATAGATTCGTTTCGCGGCGAGGCGGCCTTTACAACCTGGCTTCATCGCCTGACGGTAAACCAGGTGCTGATGCACTTCCGCAAGCGGTCGGTCAAATCCGAGCTCACCACTGATGACGGCGAGATGCCTGACTCGATAGACCCGGATACCATCAATCCCGAGGCGATGCCCATCATAGATCGCATAGCACTGGAGAACGCCATTGCTCAGCTTCCCCCCGGCTATCGGACGGTTTTCGTTCTGCACGATGTTGAAGGCTACGAGCACGAAGAGATAGCCAAAATACTCTCGTGCAGTTCCGGCACTTCGAAATCGCAATTGCATAAAGCGCGATTGAAGCTGCGCCGACTCTTGAAGCAACGCGCAGAAGCCGCTTGAAAACAAAGACCGAGTGATTGTAAAAAAGGCCGCTTGCCGACGAGCGGCCTTTTTTATTCCCCACCATTCGATCAAGGCAATAATCCTTTCCCTGGATACTTCTCACTCAACCTTCTATCTGATAGCATAAGTGCGTACAAGCATCACGGTAAATCGTAGCCGTAAATCAAAGGTTGTATGGCCGACCGGGTTGAGATGGAGAGACTCGACGACTTCGCAGGGCGTGACGACCGCGAGCTTATAGCTGCCTGCCTCGATGAAGAACAGGCGGCCTGGGAGACCCTTATAGTTCGCTATCAGCGATTGATCTATTCCATACCGCTAAAGATGAGGCTGTCGCCGGACGACGCCGCAGATATTTTTCAGTCCGTATGCCTCAAACTCTATGAGAAACTCTCGACCTTGCGCGATCAGGAAAAGATCGCCTCGTGGTTGATCACTACTACGACACGCGAATGCTGGCGGCTGGCGGCGCGGCGTAAGAAAGAAACCTCTATCGAGAATCCTGCTCGCGGCACAGGTGAAGAAGACAACTTAGGGGGGCTGGATCGAGTCCCGGACGAGGGGCTTCTGGCCGATGAACAGCGGGAAGTGCTTGAACGGCAACAAATAGTCCGCCAGTCGGTCGATTCTCTGCCCGAACGATGCCGCAATCTTATAACGATGCTGTTTTATCAAAAAGACGAACTGAGCTACGCCGATATAGCCCGCCGGATGGATATGCCTGTAGCATCGATAGGCCCGACGCGCGCGCGATGCCTGGAAAAGCTCAAGAAATTGATGGAGGGCAAAATTTAACCCCTCATTATGTATTTTTTTGAGGCGGCAAGGTCTCTACTGATATGTATGAAAGCTAAGACCGGAGAAAAATCGTTATGAAATGCCCCAGCTTTGAGAGATTAATAGATTACCTCGACGGACACCTCGGCGCACTGGAGGCTTCCCGAGTAGCGGCTCATATAGAATCGGAATGCCTACGGTGCGCCGCCAATCGCGAATGGTACGAAAAGGTCCGGCTTCTCGCGGCAAGCGACGACTTGCCGGAGCCGCCGCCCTGGGTCTTAAAGCGCGCGCTTAGAATATTCGAGAACCGGCCCGTGCGGCCTCGTCTGGTCGAGCGATTAGGCCAGATGGTGGCTTCGCTCGTCTTCGACAGCCTTGCGCGTCCCGCTATTGCCGGGGTGCGTTCGACTGAAACCAGCAACCGGCAATTGCTCTACAGGGCCGGAGATTACAGCATAGATTTGCAAGTCGCACAGGCTCCTCGGTCGCAGGCCAACCTCATCGGACAGGTCTT
>JAKEHD010000234.1 GCA_022615215.1 Blastocatellia bacterium | reverse complement strand
GCGCTTGGGGTGTGCTTTATATATCGGGAGTCTACGCATGGATAGTACTGTGTCTTACCCTGGGAGGTCTGCGTGTTGTTTGCTCTAGTGAGTTGTCCCACGCAAACTGAGCGAGGCGCAAGCCGAGCTGAGCGGCAGGCAAATCCAAGATACCATCGGCTTTAGCCGCATGGAGTTTCAGTTTTTGCCTAAAATTTCTGCCACATCCAAAGCGCCGCCAGAAGAAAGAAAGCTTTAAATCCTTTATGGGCGGCGCACTCCAAATATGCGTTCCCCTCGGGAAAAACTTTCATTTTGCCCCGCGCGCAGTATATAACACCGCTATCACTACTATTCAGCCATCCATCTCCGGTCGCATTCGTGAAAGCACGCGCCTCACGGCTCTTCAAGCTCTTCGTGAAAAGGCTTGCGCAACTCGGCTCGGAGCTTGAGAACCGTCGTCTCTGCGTCCTTATAAACCGTCTCGAAGTCGCCGCTTTCGTCGGCCACTCTCAGAAAAGCCGTGTGATAGTTATCAGTAAAAACATACTCCGCGCCGAAGCGCTTGCGAATGATCGGAGCCGGGTTGCTCTCCTTGCCCAGAGTTATGCGTTCGTAAAAAGTCCAGAGCTTCCGGTCGCGGTCATAAAGATAAGTCGGGTCGAGACCGGCCGTATAAACATTGTTCGGGTTGTAATAGAAGAGCATCGGGAAATCATCCCAGTCGGTGTTGAATACCATAGCGCCCGGCGGCGCGCTCGAGGCGAGCCATTCGGAGGCCCCGCGATAAGCGAAGGGGTCGTTTTCGCGCTTCACTTGCAATCGCGCTTCCCACACGACCATCGCCATGGTCGAAATCGCAACCGCTGCAAGCACCGCTGCTGCTACGGCTGCAATAACCTGGTCCCGCGTCCGAACAAGCCAACTCATATCTAACAGTTTGAGTTTCGGGCTTATCGTGAATGCCCCGAACAGAACGGCGAACGGCGGCCAGTATTCTATGAAGCGCCGCGATTTGAAGGCCATCAGTAAAAACATAGTCGAGACGATCAAAAAAAACAGGGGCTTCAGGTCGCGCGCGCGGCTTCTGTAATCGAATGCGATCAGTCCCGCGAAATAGACTGCGAAAGCGAGCGCGCTGCCTCCCAATATCACCCAGGTTTCATAAGGATACCACTCGACGCCCACGTTGACCGGATAGCTCACGGTCGTCTTCATCAACACATGCTCCCAGAACAATTTCAGGTTCTTTGGGAAGTAAGGATTGATGACAAGCCCTGCCGCTATCCCTGAGGCCGAAGCCAGAGCCGCCCAAAAATCCATGCGGCGCTCCGCAAGGTAGACCGCTATCGCATGCGCTATCGAGAACGCAAGGATGAGGGGAAAGAGGCTGTAGAGCCATACGAATGCGAACGATAAAACCGCAAGCAACACGAGCCTTCGCTTCAATATCAGGTATGCGCCTATACCGAGCAGGGCTATCGATAGACCGGGCGCTCGCGTCATCGCCATGCGATAGAGGAAAGGCTCCGATGAGGCCACGAGCGGCGCAAGCCATAGCCATCGATAAGGCAAGCGATAAACGACGAACAAAGCAAAGAGCGCCGCAAGCCCGAGGCTTGAAAATACTGCGGCGGCAAGCTTCGCGCCCACTCTCAGGTCGCCTGCGGTGAAAGGGATCAGAAGGACGTGAAAGAGGTAGTGATGATCGACGTAATCGTTTTCATCGAGCGTAGTGAGCGGCAGATGTTTGAATGCGGGCAGGTGCGGCGCGTTTTCAGCGAGCATACGGCTCCATCGAATATGATAGTAGCCGTCGTTATCGAGTATGGCCGGACCTGCGAATTCTATCCACATCATCACGGCCAGAACAGAAGCGAAGCCCGCGGCGATCTGAAGAGGTTTGAAAGCCACGAGCCGCCGAAAGACTGACCGGCGTTCGCTCACAGGCGTCAGGGGTATGATCTCTTCGCTTGCACGCATTGCTTTGACAAGACGGGCGCAGAGGCAAGGCGCGTCAAATCCCGTAGATAGAAAGAGGCCGATCGCCGCAGTGCTCACAGGGAAGCGTCACCCCGTATGTGCAGCGATTGCACCTTTTACAATGCCACTCTCGCCAATCTCTGCACTTTCGGCAAATTTCACAGTGCCATGTGTCGTCTTCCTGTGCGACCAGATTCCAACAAAAAGAGTACCAGTAGGTCGTTTCGCAATCCGGGCAATCGTAATCCCCGACAAGCTCTCTGCGTGATGCTTCGCCACAGCCGCACGGCAATTCCAGTTTTTCGTCAAGCTCCTCCGCCGTGAGGTTCAGATACTTTTCTATATTTGTGATGGTGCAAGTCGACAGGGCTTCGACATCGAGACCGTTCAAAGGATTGCTGCAATCGACGCATTTACATTCTTCGCCGCAAGCCTGCATGTTCTTCAAACAGGCGCAACGTCTGTGTACGCACCTTGAGCGGCAATTGCATCGAGCGGTATCGTTCACGATAGCCTCAACATTTCAAGACAGATTATATCTATCATAGTTACAGCATCAGGTCTCGTTCGATGCCTACTTGATCTGATTGGCAATCGCCTCGACTCTATTGCTGAGTGTCTGCAACTGGCCTATCAATTGCCTCGCCTGCTCGTTATCCATCTCGCGCAAGGAGGTCGTGAGCGCGGATATTCGCTGGCGCAGTGAGGCGGCTTCGCGGCGGGCCTCTTCTTTATCCGAGAGATTACCCGCGAGCCTTTCGACATCGGCCCTTATATCAGAGAGTATCGCGGCGAAGGCTATGCTCTGTAAACGGTTTATGCGCTCCTCGCTGTCCTGGAGCGAAGCCGTGCGTTCGCCGAGCGCGATTGTGCGGGCTTCTATCTGTCGGGCGCGGTCGTCAAGCTCTTTTTCGAGCGCCTCTATGCGCGTCAGGAGCCTTGAAGTCTGTTCATCGACTTTGCCCGCCTGATCGGCCGCGCGGGCCACGCGCGTCTCGACCTCCTGAATCTTCGCCCCGAGTTGAGTCTTTATATCTTCGGCCTGCTGGCGGGTCGCGCCGAGATCGTTTGCCACCTGCCCGGCGCGCGCCTCGGCCGCGTTTATGCGCGAGTTGACTTCGCTGAACAGGTCAGGCACCTGCGAGGTCGTCTCCTGAATCTCGGACGACAGGCCCTTCAATATATTTATATCGCTGCCATATTTTGTGAGAGTTTCGTTCTGCCTGCCGAACTCCTTGAAACTCTGATAACCCGCCTCATCGAGCACTCGCTCAAGCTGATGCACTCGCACGGCCAGCACCTCCTCGCGCGAGCGAGGGCCGCTCGGCAGGCCCGCCGACAAACCGGCGGGCAAGGCCGCGTAGTCGAGATTCATCGCATCTCCGTTTTCAGAGAGCGATTCTTCCCGCTCGATGACGCCCGCATCCGCCGCGCCGCCAAATAGAAGATGCGAGCGCATCAATGCCACTTGCGAGGGGGCGTTCTCGTGTCCCGATGAAAGATCGATGGCGTAAACCACGGCCCAGAATACGAAGACCAGCAGAGAGGTGAAGACCGCAAGCCGCACCCACGAGCGATGCGCTTGCGATAGCACTTTGAACGGTGTGTCGAAGAACGGAAGCGTGGTTATTTCCGGCCGTTCGGGGAAATAATAGTATGGTTCCTTCAAGCGCGAGATCGGGCCGGGATTTGCGCCCGCTTCGGGCGCGCCCTGTTCCGGGTCGAGGAGGGTCTGGCCGCCGGTCGGCTTTCTCTGCGTCCTTCGCTCCCAAAACGAAAGCAACGGCCCTACGGAATAGACCGCCAGAAATCCGAGAGCTATTAGGCCGAGACTGGCAAGTCCCCATATCTTCATGGACTTGTTTATAGAGCCGAGGTATGCGCGATAGGCGCGCTCGTCGCGTTCCTTCAGGTAAGGCTCGACCTGCCATATAGCGAGATAATCGCGGTTGGCAAAGCCTGTTATCGCGGCGACCTCCTGGTTCGTGCGGTCTTCGGAGTATATACGGTTCCGGTCGAGGTAATACCTCATCCACTCTTTGAAGCTTTCCGGATCCTGCCCGCTGTCGAGGTATTCGTTCAGCAGCGGAAGAGAGTTTTCCCACTCGGCGTCGTTTGTCGCGTCGAAGCGCGCGGTGATCCATCGCCCCGGCCCATTGCGCAGATAGTTTTCGTAATCGCGCCGAAACCTCTCATCCTTCATCAGCCAGTTAGCCTCGGTCCATTGACGATAGCTCGATACGTTCAGCCCGCGCTCTTTGGCAAACTCGGCAAGCGAGGTCAGCCGCAGGACCGGATTTGCTTTGCCGCGCACGGTCAGGAAGACGCCCGCCGAAGACATCGCTAGGATGAGCAGAGTCAAAGGCAGAGTCTTTCGCCAGGAGCGAAAGAACCTTCCGCCGAAGACGAGCGCAAGCGCAAGCATGGGTGTGGCGAAGAAGAAGAAGCCCAGGAAGACGTAAAGGAACACGGGCTGGTCGTGCGGCAGCAGGGGGTTCCACCCTTGCGGCACAGGGACGAAGCTTACGAACAACAACGTCGCAAGAAGTATGAACGCAAGCGCGAGTTGCTGGCCGACGACGAGCAACAGAAACGCAGCCGCGCGCCCGCCCCATGTCTTTGCCGTCAGGCGGCGCAAAAAGGAGCCATTGAGACGATCATCTATTTCGCGGCGCAGGTCGCTCAGATCCTCTTCGGTGGTTTCGATCTGCACGGTGTCGAGCGCGCGGCGCAACCTCGCAAGCTTCACTGTTGCGACGAGTCTGGCAAAGGGCGACATAGTGCGCCCCCGCGCATCGAGCGCCGCCAGGTATTCTCTGAATATATCTGTGTCTCGCGTTATTACTGTTTCCATAATTTATAAAGCGTGTCAGAGCGAAGGGGCCTTAGAAGGATGAAGGATGAACCGGATACCGGGCTCTGTAGAAGGCATAAAGATTCCTTTTTCTTCTGCGCCTTCCACTTTTCATCCTTCATCCTTCCGCCTTCATCCTTTCCGAAGGCCCGTTCACTCCGCACCTGGCCTCATGTCTCAAGTGTTGAAGTTTTGTATCGCCTGCAATTCTTCTCCGGTCGTCGCGTCGATGTAGACGGTCCAGGAAAGCGAGCCGCCCGCGACTATTTCCCACGCAAGGTGGACTTCGATTGCATCTCCCTTTTCTATGGGCACGACCGCGAGCCGATTCACCTTTACCTGATCGAGGTTGCTGATCTCGACCCGCTGCTCGCGGCCTGCAATATCGCTATAGGTGTAAGTGCGGCCGACGACCCTGCGGGCGGCGACATCTCTTTCGATTTGCGGACGCAGCGGCACCTCTACCAGAGGCAGAAAATGATCGTCGAGTTGCAAGAGTCGGCCGTCTCCGCTGATGACGACGGTCATCTCTCCGTAGCCTCCCGTTACAGGGAAGGGATAATTCGATTGCCTGTAGGTCAATCGCTGCCCGTTGCCGTCTACTGTGGTCGCGCTCGCGAGCGATACGTTTCCAGGGTCCGCGCCGATAAGCTCACGCCATCGCTCCAAGAACCTCTTGACCGCCTCGCGAAGGGCTATACTCTCCGTCCCAGGCTCCGGAGTGCCAGGCATTATCTTTATGCCGCCTGATATACTGGCGAGCGAGCGCGGAGTGTAGGTGACGGGATAGAGATCGGGCGACGATTGCGCAATGCCATAAGTGTCAAGCATTCGACGCCACTCGCGCTCCGCCTTGTCGCGCCGCTCAGGCGTGGCTTTGATGATGGCCAGAGACTCCGCCTTGCCCGCACCCGGAATCTCGGGCGAAGGCTCGCAGGCGATCACGAATATGGCTATTAGAAAAAAAGGCAACCGGTGAATTTTCATATTGTCACGCTCTCAGGTCAAGCGCGCCGAGCAAAACCGAAAACTCAATTATTCATAATTTTCAAGCGTCAGGCAAGCTGACGTTCTGAGATAGAGATATTACAACGATCAAGCTTGCAGGCAGGCGCGCTGTTGTGATGCGGGGCGAGCATAAATATCATATTCGACATGCTTGGAAATCTGTTTCTGAGATTGCTTGGCCGAAGACCGCGCGGCTCGAAAAGCGAAGTCCGGGATGAGGAGCGATATGAAGACGAAGAGCCGTTCGATCCGCTCAACCCTTTCCCCGACCCCGTAGTGATCGAGTTTCGAGACGTGATAGACCTCCACTCGATTCCGCCGCGCCAGGTCCGGGCCGTTATTGAAGACTATCTCGAAGAGGCACATCGCCGCCGCGTCACCTTTGTCCGCATCATTCACGGCAAAGGCGTAGGGGTTCAGCGAGAGATGGTGCGCTCGGTTCTCTCCCGCACTCCGTTCGTCATCGAATACCGCGATGCGCCGCCGGAAGCGGGCGGCTGGGGCGCTACTGTAGTCACTCTCGAAAAAGCGAAGGGCGAAAATCAATAGTCGATTCAGGCACTCCCATTGCGGGCGGTTTCATGCTAAATTATTCGGGCTATGATATACGAAACCAAAAAGCTTTACCTGTTGTTCATTCTGATGGCGGCGCTGACCTCAGCCTGTTCGGTGCCGCCTGATGGTTCCAGTAGTTCCGCCGATAGCAATGCTGCGCAAGCGGCATCCGGTGCCCAGACCGGAACCCCTTCGGCCACCTCTCCGACCGCGCAGAAAGACCCTGTCCCGCTCACGCCCAAGGACGCTGCCGGTCAGGGGGATGCCGGGGCCGCGAAAAACGAGGACGGGCCTAAAATCGTTGTGCCGGTAAAAAGAGTGGAGTTCGGCGAGCAACTCGAAGGCAAAACGGTCACGCGCTCCTTCATAGTCAAGAACAAAGGCAAGAAGCCGCTTGAGATCACAGCCGTAGATGCCAGTTGCGGATGCACGACCGTAGACTTTCCCAAGACTATAGCCCCAGGCCGCGAGAAATCCATAACGGTCAAAGTCAACATAGGCAACGTGGCGGGCGAGCACGTCAAGACGGTGACTATAAAATCGAACGATCCGGGAAATCCGGCTTTCATAGTCGAACTGGCATTCACCACGAAGAAAATGACCCGATAGGCGCGCATGGCCGAAACCGGAATCGAATACGAGGAGTTATTCTCGGAGCTAGGCCGCTCCATGCAGCCGAATGCCATCAGAAAGCTCACCCCTCTGATAGCGCGCGGCGACATAATTTCGCTGGCGGCGGGAGCGCCGAGCGTCGAAACTTTCGCCCTCGAAGAACTTTCGGAAATCGCCTTCCGCGTCATACGCGAGCAGGGAAGGTCTGCCCTTCAATACGGCCCTACGCGCGGCCAGGCCAAACTCATACAGGCCATCACAGAGATTATGCATGCGCGCGGAGTCGAGCGAACCTCTCCCTCTGAGATCGTCGTGACCACAGGCTCGCAGCAAGGGCTTGACCTCGTTGCTCGCGTACTGCTCGATCCGGGCGATATCGCGCTCGTCGAACTGCCGAGTTACATAGGCGGGATCATAGCTCTTCGCAACGCTCGGGCCGAACTCGTCGGCGTTCGCCAGGACGCGGGCGGCATAGACATCGCCGACCTTATAGAAAAGATCGCGCGTTTGCGCGCCGTCGGACGCCGCGTCAAGTGCGTATATACGATACCGAATTTCCAGAACCCTTCGGGCGTCACGCTCGCCTCGGACCGCCGCCACAGATTGGTCGAGGTGGCTGAAGAGCACGGTCTCATAATCATAGAAGACGACCCGTACTACGATCTCTATTTCACGGACAACCGGGACGGATTCACCCCCCTCGCTGCTCTGGAAGGGTCGCGCGTCATCTATTTGAGCAGCTTCTCGAAGGTGCTCGCGCCCGGCCTTCGAACGGCGTGGCTTGCGGCACCTCAACCGATCGTCAGCAAAATCGAACTCGCCAAAGAGGGGGCCGACCTCTCTTCAAGCATGCTGGACCAGGCCATAGCGGCCGAGGCCCTCGATTCGGGACTCGTAGAGCGGCGGCTGCCGGAGCTTCGCGCGTTTTACGAAAAGCGATGCCGGGCCATGCTCGACGCGCTCGCGCGCCACGCCCCTGAGGGGTCGCAATGGACGAAACCGCTCGGCGGGTTCTTCGTACTGATGGAACTCGCTGCGGCGCGCGATGCGACTGAACTCCTTCCTCGCGCAATCGAAAACGGGGTCGCTTATGTGCCGGGCCAGCCCTTCTTCGTCGATGACGGCGGGGCCAATACACTGCGGCTTGCCTTTTCAAAAGAATCTCCCGAAAACATCACAGAGGGCATCGAGCGACTGTGCCGCATCTTTAGTGGTGCGCCTTCATAAAAGCAGGGGAGCCGCAGGAGTGATTCCTGTTCGCTTGCTTGCTCTGTCGGGGCTTCAAATCGTTCTTTGGCGATGTGGTCGCGCCCGGATTCATAGATGCCTTTGGTATTATGACCGGTCTTATACACCCTCTGCCATCTGTACCCTGAAAGGTGCGATCGAAGAGTTCGATCTCTCTTTGCAAAATAGTTTCCCCTTCCCTGAGAAAACAGAGACGGTGTGAAACCACCTGCATAGCTTACGCGATGAGAAGACCGGCCTTGGTAGATCAAGCTTGCAGCCGGTATTTTTTCTTCCGGTCTGCAGGTCATTAAATAGTGTGTCGTGCTCTAAGCGCGCGCTATCCTCCTCTGTTGTTGCTGGCCGACCGGCCTGTGGGCGGAAATGGCCTTGAGCGTGTTTATGGCTTCTTCATAGGAAATACCTCGCCCCCCTTTGCCCGCGCTCTTCTGGGCATTGAGCAAGATGTCGTTAATCGAAAGTATTCCCTGGAGCTTTTGGTTCCCCTCGATCACGGGGATTCTGCGCACCTGACGCTGCTGCATCAGATCGAGCGCATCTTTTACGTCGTCATCCGGTGAGCAACACTGAACATCACTTTGTACCTGTATGACCTCATCGACCCTTATGTCAGAGGCTGGCTGGGATCTGGTTCCGACGGCGATGCAAATGTCTCGATCTGTGATAACTCCCAGCACTTTTTCTGAGTTATCTGTTACCGGAAGCACTCCGCAGTCATTCTCCAGCATTGCTTTAGCCACTTCGGCCAGATTGGTTTCAGGCCGACAGAATATCGTGCTCTGCGTCATTATTTCTCGAACCTTCATAATCTACTCCTTTCCTTCGTTTCAGCGAAATTTTTCGTCTTCGCTCGAACAGGTTCTCGCGACAGATAATCGCGTTGTGACTCATGCACTCGCGATTCATGCCGATTTTTTCATTTGAGCGGATTCACATGGTTCTCTGATAAGAGAAAACGCAATAAGTATGCCGGACTCGGAATGCAAGAACTATGTCGAAAGAAAAGCGCCCAGGTGAATTCCTTGAAGATATTCGCTGCTGATTCAGTGTGACAGTTTGAGACTGCGATGTCGCAAATTGAAACAGCATCGGTTCAGCCGTCAGCTATCAGTCTTCAGCCATCAGAGTCCTCTCTTCAATCTGATAGCTGACGGCTGACAGCTGATTTCCGGCCCGCCATCTCTTTCAAGCCGAGTCCTGCACACACAGGGGAGCGGCACACAGATTGCGTCTTTAATTTAAAGAAATCGAAGAGGGAAAGTCTTTTATGAAGCTCTCAGGAAATGATCATCTTATGCATTGCGACTGATTCACTTTCGAAGAATGAGAGCGCATAGAAACGGAGGAAGGTAATGAAACTGTTTAAGAATGGCAAACCGTCCGCGCAGGATCTTGAGAAAGGATTATGGGTATTGGGAGGTCTCGGTCTCGGTGCCGGGCTGATGTACTTGTTCGACCCCGAACGGGGCAAGCATCGTCGCACTGTTATCCGCGACAAATGCGCTCACGCCTACCACCAGACGGGCGATACAATCGGCTCGATCGGCGGCGCTTGCCGCGATCTCGGCAACAGGTCATACGGGCTTCTGGCCGAGGCGACGCACCTTTTCAAACATAATGGCGTGGATGACGAAACGCTTGTGGAGCGCGTTCGCTCGCAGATCGGTCACGCCGTCTCGGACGCAAGCTCGATCGAGGTAAATGCAAATGCAGAAGACGGGGAAATCATCTTGAACGGCTCGGTGCCGGCCGATGAGTTGGAGGCATTGCTTTCGCGTGCTTTCAAGGTGAGAGGGGTCAAACACGTTCAAAACCATCTGAAGGTGTATAACTCCACGACCGGCGGCGAGCATGCCGCTGCTGCATCACAAGGATAACAGTAAGGTTTCGACCGTCTTATGTCGGCGCACGGACGTGCCCGGACGCCATGATTCTAAAGAAACGGGTTGCGACATCAGGGCCGGCCAGGTTTTGATTTCGGCGACGGAATCGAATCGCGAGTCGTATCCTGGGATAATCTCAGGATAGAGAGCCGTAAGTCCGATGTTTTCAACACCGACCTTTGACAGAAATTCAAAACCCTGCCATTTTGGGCAGTTCCAACTCTCATTCGATCCGACGGCCGATGGCCGCCGCCCTAGTGACGGCTCCAAAATCTCAATGAATGGGAGCCCTGTCTGTTTTTCGGCGTTGTCAACCGCCCTGAGATTATCTCAGCCCACGACCCCACGACCTGATTTCCGCTTTCATTCGCTCGCCTGTCAAGGATCGCTCGACAAGTTCGAACGAATTGCTCATCATGTTGTTTTTGTTTGGATCGCCTCGGCGAGAATAAATCATCGAAGCCCTTGATAGACTTTATGAAATAAAAGCCGCCGACCTGAACGCCTTGTTGAAAACGGCACGGCGGAAATAACATTGAGACGGGCAAGACCCGCATTGGAGGAGTGATGAGCCTAGAGACAGAGAGGAAGCTGGAATCCCTCAAGCAACTGGTTGGATATGTGATCAGGGACGCGCGCGACGGAGCGGACCCGATTCTTGCGACAGAGCTTGTCGGCGCGCTTGAGGAATCGGGACTCAAGATTCCGCCCATAGTCAATACGCCATTTCTAAATACCATCCCCACCGAAGAAGAGCCGCCTTATCCGGGAGACCGTCAGATCGAAAGGCGCATCAAGAGTTACGTCCGCTGGAATGCGATGGCGATGGTCGTCAAGGCCAATCGCATACGTGATGGAATAGGCGGGCACATATCGACTTACGCATCGAGCGCCACGCTTTACGAAGTCGGCTTCAATCATTTCTTTCGCGGACGATCCGAAGGCCGACCGGCCGACATAATTTACTTTCAGGGACACGCCTCGCCGGGCATATACTCGCGGGCCTACCTGGAGTGGAGGATCGACGCGCGATTGTTGCACAACTTTCGACAGGAACTGGCCGCAGGCGGCGGACTTTCATCTTATCCCCATCCTTACCTGATGCCCGATTTCTGGCAATACCCTTCCGTCTCGATGGGGCTTGCTCCGATTATGTCTATCTATCAGGCGCGCTTCATCCGCTATCTGAAAGCGCGAGGGCTGCTCGAAGCCGACGAGCCTAAAGTATGGTGCTTCGTGGGAGACGGCGAAACAGACGAGCCTGAAGCTCTCGGAGCGTTGACCCTTCCGGCCCGCGAACGACTCGATAATTTGATATGGGTGGTCAATTGCAACCTACAGAGGCTCGACGGTCCCGTGAGAGGAAACGGCAAGATCATTCAGGAGTTGGAAGGCATCTTTCGCGGCGCGGGCTGGAACGTGATCAAAGTGATATGGGGTTCGGACTGGGACGCGCTGCTCAAGGCCGACAGCAGCGGATTGCTCGTCAGGCGAATGGAAGAAGCCGTGGACGGGGATTTTCAGAAGTACTCGGTCGAGCCGGGAAGCTATATCCGCAAGCACTTCTTCGGAAAATATCCTGAGTTGCTCAATATGGTCAACAACCTGACCGACGAGGAGCTTCGCAAACTCGGCAGGGGCGGCCACGACCCGCAGAAGGTTTATGCAGCTTACAAGAGGGCCGTCGAGCACAAGGGGCAGCCGACCGTTATCCTCGCCATGACGATCAAGGGCTATGGTCTCGGCGAAGCGGGTGAGGGCAAGAACATAACCCATCAGCAGAAGAAGCTCAATGAAAGAGAACTGAGAGAATTCCGTGAGCGGTTCGAAGTTCCTATAAGCGATGAAGAAGTCGTCGGGGCTCCCTTCTATCGCCCGCCTCTCGACAGCGCGGAGACGAAATATCTGTTGGAGCGGAGAAAGAGACTCGGAGGCTTTCTGCCCGAACGCCGGGTTGAGGTTCCTCCTCTCGATGTTCCCGGCCCTGACTATTTCAGTGAATTTCTGAGCGGTTCGGGCCAGCTAAAAGTGGCGACGACTATGGCATTCGTTCGCTTGCTCGGCCGATTGCTCCGTCATAAAGAGATAGGCCAGCGGATCGTCCCGATCATACCGGACGAAGCGAGGACTTTCGGCATGGATGCCCTCTTCAGCCAGATAGGAATATATTCTCCCAAAGGGCAGCTATACGAGCCTGTCGACAGCGACTCTCTGCTCTATTATCACGAAGATGTGAAGGGACAGATTCTCGAAGAAGGCATCACGGAAGCGGGAGCGATGTCGTCTTTCATCGCCGCAGGCACGAGCTATTCCGCGTTCGGATTCTACACGATTCCTTTTTATATCTTCTACTCTATGTTCGGATTCCAGCGCGTGGGCGATCTCGTATGGGCGGCGGCCGACGCCAGGGTGAAAGGCTTTCTGTTAGGGGCGACCGCAGGGCGCACGACCCTGAACGGCGAGGGCCTGCAACATCAAGACGGGCACAGCCATCTGGCCGCAAGCACCGTCCCCACTTTGAGGGCCTACGACCCGGCCTTCGCTTACGAGATCGCTGTGATAATCCAGGACGGATTGCAGCGGATGTTCAAGGACGGGGATGATGCCTTCTATTACCTCACGCTCTACAACGAAACTTACTTGATGCCTGCGCAGCCCTCCGGCATAGAGCACGGGATCATAAAAGGGTTATACCGTTTTCAAGCAGGCCCGGAAGAGAGAAGCCACAAAGCTCATCTCTTAGGCAGCGGCCCCATCATCCGAGAGACCTTGAGGGCGCAGACGATTCTGGCCGACAAGTACGATACGTCGGCCGACGTGTGGAGCGCGACCAGTTACCAGCAATTGCGGCGCGAAGCCCTCGAAGTCCGGCGATGGAATATGCTGCATCCTGCGTCCGCTCTGCAGAAGAGTTATCTGGAGGCGGCGCTTGAGCACGAAGAGGGCGTATTCGTGGCCGCATCCGATTACATGAAGATCGTCGCGGACCAGATAGCCCCATGGGTGCCGGGCGGTCTCATAAGCCTCGGCACAGACGGTTTCGGCCGCAGCGATACGCGGCAGTCGCTCCGCCGGTTTTTCGAAGTAGATGCGGAGATGATAGTGATTGCAACACTCTACGGTCTCGCTGAAAGAGGCGAGATCAAAATGAAGACTGTTGAAAGAGCTATAAAGGACTTGCAGGTCGATCCTGAAAAAGCTTATCCGGTCCATTGAATATCAGCCGTCAGCTTCCAGCTATCAGCCGTCAGCTATCAGCTATCAGCTTTCAATCTGATGGCTGTAAGAAAGGAATCTTTATGGCTGATGGCTGGTGGCTGACAACTGAAAACTGACATCGGAGAATATTATGGAAATCAGACTGCCTTCCCTTGCCGAGAGCATAGCTTCGGGCACGGTGATAAATATTCTGGTCTCTGAAGGAGACCGGGTCGAAAAGGATCAGGACTTGCTCGAAATGGAGACCGACAAGGCCGTTGCGGTCATTCCCTCTCCCGAGTCTGGAAAGGTAGTAAAGATTCATATCAAGGAAGGCGATGAGTTGAAGGTGGGCGAGGTCATCCTCACTCTATCTGAAGAAAGCAAGAGCGAAAAGCCGAAAGAATCGCGACGGCAGCCTGAGAAAGAAGAGCAAAGTCGCGCCGCAGCAGAGGAGCAGGGGAGCAGGGGAGCAGAGGAGCAGGGGAGCAAGGGAGAGGATC
>JAKEHD010000233.1 GCA_022615215.1 Blastocatellia bacterium | reverse complement strand
TGCGGCGGCCCGGACAAGAAAGAAATCTTTAGCCGCTTTCCCCTCGTGAAAACCCGATGTCGCAGCCAAAGCGCCGCCGATTGCGGCGCACTCCAAATATGATTCTGCACTTGCGGAAAAACTTTCATTTTACCCCGCGCGCAGTATACTTGCCGACTGGGAATTGCGGGTTGGAAAGTATCGGGTGTTTTACGACATAGATGAACCCGAAAGAGTTGTTCGCATCGTGGCAGTAGGATATAAAGATCATAACGATCTTTATATCGAAGGAGAAATATTCCGATTATGAATGTTATAGATTTGTCAAAGGAGCCTCTATCTTTAGACGAGTTGCTCGCCAAAGCCAGGCAAGGCTCCGTGCTTGTGCAGGATGCTGCTGGAGACCGGTATCTTCTTAGCCCGGCCGACGACCTGGCTTTAGAGGTAGAACTGCTCAGGAAAAATCATGAGTTTTTGATCTTCCTCGATTCCTGCAAGGCCGAAGAGAAAACCTTGTCTATGGAAGAGGTGGAAAAGCGGTTGAGGTGAGGGGAGCCGCTTCGCTCATGCAGGGGAGCAGGGGTGCAAGGGTGCAGGGGTGATCGGGCCCTAACTTCACCGCTCCCCTGCTCCTCTGCTCCCCTGCTTCGTTGCCCTCTGCTCCCCTGCTCCCTAGCTCCCCTGCTCCTCTACTTCTGGGCAGATGCCTACTTCTCTTTTACATAAGGCGTGCCGATTGCGCGAGGGGGGGTGGCGCGGCCTATGAAGCCTGCGAGCACGACGAGCGTCAGAACATAAGGGATTATCTGTATCACCTGCACGGGCACGGGCACGACCCCCTGCATTCGAATCGAGATGGCATCGGCCACTCCGAAAAGCAAGCACGCGAGGAATGCGCCCACCGGATGCCACTTGCCGAATATCAATGCCGCAAGCGCGATAAACCCGCGCCCCGCAGTCATGTTGCGCGTGAAGAGCGAATTCTGCCCGATCGAGAGATACGCGCCGCCAAGCCCCGCAAGCGCCCCGCTCAGAAGCACGCCCGCATAGCGCATCCCCCTTACGCTCACGCCCGCCGTGTCCGCCGCTTCGGGGTTTTCGCCAACGGCCCTCAGCCTCAGACCGAATCGCGTGCGGAACAATATGTAGTAACTCAAAGGAACCATCGCAAGTGCCATATAGACGATGGGCTTGTGGCCCGATAATATCTCTCTCAGAACAGGGATGCTCCCGATCAAGGGGATGTTCCAATCCGGCAGAGTCTGCTCGCGGGGCAAGGGCGGGGTCGAGCCTGTCGATTCGAAGAGCGCCCCCGAGACGAGCGCGGGCACGCCTATGAACAATATGTTGATCGCCATGCCGACCACGACCTGATCGGCTTTGAACTCTATCGAAGCGACCGCGTGTATGAGAGAAACCAGCACCCCGGCCGCGACTGCCGCTATCAGCCCTATCCAGGGATTTGCGGTGAAGACCGTCACCGCCGCCGCAGTGAATGCGCCCGCAAGCATTATGCCTTCCAGGGCTATGTTGATGATCCCGCCGCGCTCCGAATACATGCCGCCGAGCGCCGCAAGTATCAGCGGCGTCGAGAGCCTCACCATAGAAGCCAAAAGCGACAGGTTGATTATGGTTGTGAAGTATTCCATTCGTTCAGGCTCTAATGATGCGTGATGCTTTCTGATCTCCGTCCGTAGTCCGTTGTCAGTTGTCAGGGACCGGAGGATCAATCACAGATTACACAGCTATCAGCTATCAGCTAGAAGACTGACGGCTGATGACTGAAGACTGATGGCTGACGGCTGACGGCTGACCCCGTTATCTGTGGTCAAGAAGCGCAATGGACGGAAGCGTACTCGCTGCCGGACAACGGACAAATCACGTTTCACTTTTCATCAATTTCAACCGCCGGGCACCGACGCGAAACGCTCCCCCGCAGGCGACAAACAGTATTATGATGGCCTGCAAGACCACCACCCAGTCTTTGGATACGCGGTCGGTGAAAATATCTATGAACAGCCCCGACCTTGTGAGCGCGCCGAACAGTATCGCTGCAAGCAGTACGCCCGCCGGGTGATTGCGTCCCAGCAGCGCCACTGCGATGCCCGTAAATCCGTAGAGCGCCGAAAAGCCGTCATAGTAGCGATAGCGATAACCCAGCACTTCGTTTACACCGACCATCCCGGCCAGCATCCCTGAGATCGCCATCGCCAGAATGATATTGCGCGAAATCGAAGCGCCTCCGTACTCGGCGGCCGAAGGGCTGATTCCGACTGCGCGAAGCTCGAATCCCCATTTCGTCTTCCAGAGAAAAACATAGACGACCGCGCAGGCCGCAATCGCAAACAGAAACGCGAGATTCAATGGCACCCCTGCGGGAAAGTCTATTCCGAAAGGGGCAAGCAAATCGTGCATGCGCGGGATGTGAGGGCCTGTGAGCACGCCGTCTTTGATCTCGGCTATGGGCCGGGTCTCAAGTATAGGGTCGCCCTGTTTGCGATAGTGATACTGAGTCAGATAGCTGACTATGCCGAACGCTATGAAGTTCATCATTATGGTAGTGATGACTTCGTGCGCGCCGAACCTCGCCTTGAGGACGCCGGGTACGGCCGCCCATATCCCTCCGGCTGCAACGGCCGCTATCATCGCAAGCAGAACCACGAGGAGCGAAGGCCATTCCGGCAGTACAAGCCCGACCCATGCACACGCAAAAGCCGCCATCACCAACTGGCCCTCGGCCCCTATGTTGAGCAGTCCGCATTTGAAGCCGACCGCCACCGCGAGGCCCGTGAATATCAGAGGCGTCGCATAGAAGAGCGTGTAACCTATACCGTCGACCGAGCCGAAGGCGCTCGTGAAAAAAAGCTCGTACACGAGCAAGGGGCTATCGCCCACCATCCAGACGATCAGGCCACCCACCAGAAAAGCCGCGACGACGGCTATGAGCGGAAATATCAGTTGTTGGATAAGACCCTTCATGGTTTTATGCAGGGGTGCAGGGGTGCAAGGGTGCAGGGGAGAAATTTATCTCTACTCCTCTACTCTTCTGCTCCTTCACTGCGTCGCTCCCCACTTTCCTGCTCCTCTGGTCCTCTGCTCCCCCGCTCCCCTGCTTCTTTGCGTCCGCCCGTCATCATGAGTCCGATCTCTTCTTCGGTCACACTTTTCGGGTCGACCTCGCCCACTATGCGGCCTTCAAAAATGACTATCACGCGGTCGCTCAGGTTGAGCACCTCGTCAAGCTCGGCCGATACGAGCAGCACGGCCGCTCCCTCGTCTCGAAGCTCGACGAGTTTTCGATGGATGAATTCAGTAGCGCCTATGTCGACTCCGCGAGTCGGCTGGGCCACGAGTATAAGCTTCGGGTTTATGTCGAACTCGCGCGCTACGATGAGCTTCTGCTGATTGCCTCCCGACAGCGCCCTGGCCGCGAGAGCGATGTTGGGAGGTCTCACATCGTACTGGCGCACGAGGCGCTTTGCGCGCTCTTCGATCACCTTGCGATTCAAGAGCAACGCGCCCGAAATCGGCGCATCCTGATGAACGCCTAAAATAGAGTTGTCTGCAAGGTCGAAGGGCAGCACGAGCCCCCTGCGATGGCGGTCTTCGGGAATGTGAGCTATGCCGCGCCGTTTGCGCTCGTGCGGATTGAGACGGTCTATAGGTCGGCCTTCGAGAAGTATCTCGCCTGCGGTCTGTGCTCTCAGGCCCGCGATTATCTCTATCAACTCGGTCTGCCCGTTGCCCTCGACGCCCGCTATGCCGAGTATCTCTCCCGCGCGCACATGAAAAGATAGCTCCTCAAGCGACGCATTGCCCGCCTTGCCGCGAAGCGAGAGACTGCGCACTTCGAGCACGGAAGCGCCCGCCTGAGCCTCCTGCTTTTCGACGCGCAGGAGAACTTCGCGGCCCACCATCATACGAGCGAGGCCGGAGGCCGTTGCGCCTGCGGTCGAGAGATTGCCGACCACGCGGCCGTCGCGCATGACGGTTATGTTGTCCGATAGCTCAAGCACTTCCGACAGCTTGTGCGTGATGATTATGATGGTCTTGCCCTGCTCGCGCAGCCCTCGGAGGATGGCGAATATCTCGTCGACTTCCTGGGGAGTGAGCACGGCCGTCGGCTCATCGAGTATGAGCAATCGAGCGCCGCGATAGAGCGTCTTCAGTATCTCGACCCTCTGTTGCTGGCCTACGGAGAGGTGTTCCACGCGAGCATCGGGGTCGATCCTGAGTCCGTACTGTTCGGATATTTCCCTCACGCGCGAGCGCGCCCGCTTGTAATCGAGAGAGAGACCCGCGACAGGCTCCGCGCCGAGCACGATGTTTTCGGTCACGGTGAGCGGCTCGACTAGCATGAAGTGCTGATGCACCATTCCGAGTCCGAGCCTTATGGCATCGCGCGGGCTGTTGATCGAGCGCTTCTCTCCGTCGAGCAGAATCTCGCCCTCGTCTGCGGTATAAAAGCCGTAGAGGATGTTCATAGCAGTCGATTTGCCCGCGCCGTTTTCACCGATTATGGCGTGTATGGAGCGGGCAGCAACGGCGAGGCTTACGGAGTCGTTAGCCAGCACTTCGCCGAACCGCTTGGTGACGTCGCGCATCTCGACTGCGTATTTAGGGTCTTCGCTCATAGCGTGTATGTCGGCGGAAACGCCCCGACTGCTTGATCGAGGCCGCGTTATCATACTGGATTGATGCCCGATTGGGAAGTGCGAGGAAGCAATTTTGCAAGTGAGAATATCCAGGTGACGAAAGAGAATAAGTAGCGTCATAACTCTCGTCCATAAGGACGACTGAAAATCAAGGTCTTCAATCGTCCCTACGCGACGAGGATGATGATTGACCGATAACGCAGCGATTCATCGCCGGGCTAAAATCGAAGCGTCCCCACGGGACGAATTGGAAGTTACAATTGCAATCTGTGCCAATCTCATGCGGTCTGATTTAAATCGTCTCCCATCTCCCCGATTCAGCCGACCTGAAAATCGCTTCGATCACTTTCATATTGCTCACTGCGTCTTCGAGCGCAATAGGGGGCGCTGTGCCTTCGCGTATGGCGCGAGAAAACAGGTCGCCCTGAACGGTGTACTGGTTGAAAGCCGGGATTTCTTTTATCTCCACTTCCGCTCCGAACAGGTCTGAGCCGTCGTCTATGAAGATGCGTGTAGGCCGGTCGGTCGGAATATTGAAAGGTATCTCGACTTCCAGCCGTCCTCGCGTAGCGAAAAATTGCATGCGCTGACGCGGCACTATCTGAGTGCTGCAAGTGAAGATCGCCTGGCCTGATGGGAAATCAAGCATCACGGATGTCAACCGGTCGATCTTCGTGTCGGGGTCGCGCTCTATGAGGCTCACGACGCGCGCGGGTTCTTCCTTGAAGATGAAACGTGAGATCGTGACCGGGTAGCAGCCTATGTCCATCAGCGCGCCGCCGCCGTACTCGGCTATGTTTCTTATATTGGCCTCGTCGCGATTGAAATAGCTGAAGTGGCCTGAGACAAGGCGCAGTTCTCCAATTCGGCCCGATTCGATGAGATCACGAGTCTCTATCCACTGCGGATGGGTCTTGACCATGAAGGCTTCCTGAATTTTTACGCCCGTGCGGTCACGCGCCGCGACTAACTCAAGAGCTTCTTCGACCGAGAGGCCGATGGGCTTTTCGCAAAGTACGTGCTTACCTGCTTCGGCTGCCTTGATAGACCAGGGCGCATGCAAGTGATTTGGAAGCGGGTTGTAGACGGCCTCGATTTCCGGGTCGGCCAGTAGCTCCTCATAAGAGCCATAAGCCTTCGGGATGCCGAGGCTCTCTGCGGCCGACCGCGCCTTCTCAAAGTCTCTTGAGGCGATGGCCGAGACTTCCGACCATTCGCCCTTCTGCATGGCCGGTATCACTTTGCCGAGCGCGATCTTCGCCGTCCCGAGCACTCCCCATCGGACTTTTTCAATAGCTGACATCGAACGCCCTTCCTTGAAAAGTAACTTCGAGCGGCATGCTTTAAAAAGTTCCCTCTCGGCCCCTGAATGTGGAAATACCCAACTCAGGATTTCAGAATTGCGGTTAATTGCTTTTGCAAAGAAGCAGCATCGGGCATATCTATCATTTCCACGCAGAGTCGCTGCAAGACCGATGGGTCGGAGATGCGAGATATTTCATCCCTCACATCCAACTCAGGGAATCGCTTCGCTATCATCAGCCTCAGCGTTTCTGCCGCTCCCTCTTTGAGTCCCTCTTTGAGTCCCTCTTCGGCAATTAACTGGTACATGCTCGACTCTTTCAATTGATCCAGCGGTATCATACTCTCCCTCCCTATAATGTCTAACAGGTCTTCTCGATTATA
>JAKEHD010000232.1 GCA_022615215.1 Blastocatellia bacterium | reverse complement strand
AGGTTGCTGGCGCTCCAATCCGGCAAGCTAAAGCTTGAACTCTGTACTTCATCTCTGTCCCGTTCTTGTGTGGTTCGATTTAGCACCTGCTTCATCATTCTGACTTCCGACTTCTTTTTTCTGTCTACTCACAGCGCAACGCGACCATCGGATCAACCTTCGTCGCCCGCCGTGCCGGAACATGGCAGGCCGCGAGCGCCACCAATATGAGCAATAAGGCGATCAACCCAAATGTCAGCGGGTCAGCCGCCGCCACGCCAAACAGCAACCGTTTCATCAACTGTGTGAGGGCCAGGGCCGCACCCAACCCCAGCGCCACGCCCAACAAAGCCAAGCGCATGCCTTGTCCGATGACCAGCTTCAAAACATCACCGACGCGCGCCCCCAGCGCCAGCCGGATACCGATTTCGTGCGTCCGCTGTTCGACCGCATAAGCCATCACGCTGTAAATCCCGACTGTCGCAAGCACGAGCGCGAGGCCGCCAAAGATGCCGAGCAGCCAGGTGCTGAAACGCGCCTGCGTCGTTTGTCCGGCCACCTGTTGCGCCATCGTTGTGACGCTGTAGACAGGCAAATCCGAGTCGAGTTTCTGCAACTCGCGGCGTATGGCGGCCGTCAGGCCGGCCGGATCAGCTTCGGTGCGCACGGCCAAGTGCAAATCTCTGTTGGGCGCTTGCAGCAAGGGATAGTAAACGTCTGGATCGGCATTCGGGTTTTGCGGCAGCCTGCGGTACTTGACATCTCTCACGACCCCGACGACCGACAACCACGGGTCGCCCGCATCGGTTTCCTTCAAGCGTTTGCCGATGGGGTCTTCGCCGGGCCAATAACGCTGTGCCAGGGCTTCGCTGATGATAGTGACGCCGGGCGCTTGCGCGTGATCGTCGGCGGTGAAATCGCGGCCCTTGACGAGCGGGATGCCCAGCGTCGAGAAAAACTGCGGGGTCACTCTATGGCGGTACATTCTGATTTCGATGTCTGCGGGGACGGCTGTCTGTCCCTCCAAAATAATTGGCCCTGCGCTGGTGCTGCTCCCCAAAGGCAGGTCGGAAGACAGCGCGACCGCTTGCACCCCAGGCAATGCGCGCAGGCGCTCGCGCAACTGTTGGCTGAAAACGTCCCCCTGCGCGCGCGAGTATTTCTGCGCTGGCAGGCTGAATCGCATTGTCATCAGACCCTCGCTGTCGAAGCCCGGATCAACGGCCTGCAAATGCTGTAGGCTGCGGATCATCAGACCTCCGCCGACGAGCAGAACCAACGCAAGGGCAATTTCGGAGACGACCAGCGCCCCGAGCAGGCGGCTGCGGCCCAAACCACCGGAAGTGCCACGGCCACCCTCTTTGAGCACCTCATTCAATGCCGGTCTGACAGATTGCAATGCGGGCGCTAAACCAAATAGCACGCCGGTGAGCATGGAGAGAAAAAGGGTGAAGCCGAGCACCTGCACATCGAGCGTGAGTTTGACAAAGCTGGGAAAGGTGGTCGGACTGAGCGCCACCAGAAAATCCACGCTCCACCAGGCAATCAGTATTCCCAACGCGCCACCTGCCAATGCCAGGAGCAGGCTTTCGGTCAGCAATTGTTGCAGCAGCCGCCCGGTCGTGGCGCCCAGCGCCAGCCGGATGGCGGTCTCTTTTTGGCGCGTTGCAGCGCGTTGCAACAGCAGATTGGCGACGTTGGCGCAGGTCACGAGCAGCACGCAGCCAACGGCCCCGAACAGAATCCAGAGCGTCGGTTTCAAGTTGCCGAACAACTGCTCGTGGAGAAACGTCAAACGAGCGCCACGATTCGTATTCGAGTCGGGATAGGCCTGTTCCAGGCGGCGCATGATCGTGTCCATCTCGGTTTGGGCTTGCTGCAAGCTGACACCGGGTTTGAGACGCGCAACGGTTGAATGCCAGCGTTGATTGCGCTCTTGAAGGATGCCCGTGTATCTGACCGACGAAACCATCATCATCGGCAGCCAAAGCTCGGCCTGATCCGAAATGCCGCGAAAACCTTCCGGCATGATCCCGATCACGGTGTAATAGCCATCGCTCAGTTGGATCGTCTGGCCGACCAATTTTGGATTTCCGCCGAAGCGGCGATGCCAGAGACCATAGCCCACCACCGCCACACGCTGCGCGTCCGGCGTGCGGTCTTCTTCAGGCAGAAAAGTCCGTCCGAGGGCCGCTCGCACGCCGAGCAAAGAAAAGTAATTGGCCGAAACCAGTTCGCCGTTAACGCGCTCCGGCTCGCCCGCGCCCAGCAGGCTGAAGGAGTTTGAACTGCGGGCTGCTATCTGCTCGAAGAGCGTATTCTGATCCCGCCAATCAACGAAGTCCGGGTAAGAGGTGCTGCGCACCTCAGCCTGCTCGCGACGCATCGTCGTAGCGACAATCGCCAGCCGCTCGGCTTCCGGGTAAGGTAACGGGCGCAACAAGAGCGCATTGACGACCGTAAATATGGTCGTGTTCGCGCCTATTCCTAAGGCGAGCGTGATGACGGCAATCAGCGTGAAGCCCGGCTTCTTCAAAAGCATTCGCGCGCCGTAGCGCAGGTCTTGCCAGAGAGCATTCATAATTCCTCCATCAGGCCAGCAAGCATAATGCAGCGCGCAAGTCGAAATCGCTGCCTTCTACCTTCTTCTAAAGGTAGCGCAAAACTTGAAACGAATTTCCCATAGCTTTGCTTCATCTACTTACCAAACGCCGTGCCAGTCCGCGCCTGGCGATCAAATGCTGGAATGACTGAGGTTGTATAAGTATAGGGGATAAGAGGCCAGCATCCGTGTGTTCGATTGTGGGACTGCGATTATCCGCAATCGGAGACCGTCGATGTTTCAACAAGACGCGCGGGCGTCATTACCCATCAGGCGCAATAGTCGCGGGCAAGTTCCAGGAGCGCATCGCGGCAGGCGATGACCTCATCTATCAGGACATATTCTTCGAGGCCGTGAAGCCCCGCTCCCCCCGGCCCGAATACCACTGAAGGAATTCCTGCCTCTCCCAGGATGGCGGCATCGGTCCAGTAGGTCATCCCTGCGAGACGAGTCTCGCGTCCTGCGCGGCGGACTATCGCTTCGAGGTTTCGCGGAAGCTCGTGCTCCGAGGCGATCTCATAAGAGGGCCGTCCGAACATAAACCTTGCCTGCGCCTCAAACTCGGGGTCTTCCGCCTTGAGCGCATCGAGTATCTCTTCGACTTCGGCCAGAGCCGTATGAATCGCCTCCCCGCCGACAGTGCGCCGCTCTATCTTCAAACAACAACTATCGGGATAAGTGCTGAGTTCGCGCCCGCCTTCGATCAGAGATGCATGAAGCGAAGCCGTTCCATGCACGGGATGAGGCTCGCGCGATTGCAAGTCACGATCTAAAGATTCCAGGCGCGAGAGCACGCGGCCCATCCTTAAAATCGCGTCGCGGCCCTCGCGCGGGCGACTGCCGTGAGCTGCGCGGCCTCGGGTTGTGACCTCTACCCAGGAGAATCCTTTGTGCCCGATTGCGACCGTCATATCCGTAGGCTCAGTCACCACAGCAGCATCCGCCTTCCATCGGGCGGCAATCGCTTCTGCGCCCGCGCTCTCATACTCTTCATCGATCACTGCGGCAACGATCAGTCTGCCTCTCTTGGGCCAGCCCGATTTTGCAAGCGCGCATGCAGCGTCGACCATCGCCGCCACGCCGCCTTTCATATCCTGCGCCCCGCGCCCGTAGAGGCGGCCTTCGCGCTCGACGGGGGTGAAAGGAGACTCCATCCCTATCACGCCCACAGTGTCCAGGTGGCCGCAAAACATCAGAGACGGTCCCTGCGCGCGGCCTTCTATTACGCCCACGACGTTCGGGCGGCCCGGCAGCACCTCTGTGATCTCCACATCGATTCCCGCAGAGCGCATCCGAGCAGCGACGGCCTCTGCTATTTCGCCTTCGCCCGCGCCGCCGGGCGCAAGCTGTGGGTTGACCGAATCGATAGCGACAAGTTCAGTGAGCAGTTTTATGGTTGAGTCAATCATAAATAGTCCTTTGTCCGTCGTCCGTTGTCCGTTGTTTTTTGTGTCAACGTCTCGCCTGAAAACTACCACCGACCAATGATCACTGACCACTGACCACTGATTATTCGTAACGGAGCGCCGTCATCGGATCGACCTTTGTAGCACGCCGCGCAGGAATCCAGCAAGCCAGCAGCGCTACGACGAAAAGCAGCAACGCCACCATCACAAAAGTCAAAGGGTCGGTCGCGCTCACTTCATACAACAGGCCCGCCATCAGAGGTGTCAGCCATAACGCAGCGAGCATCCCTGCAACAAGGCCCGTTACGGCAAGGACCATCCCCCGACGTAATACAAGCCGGAGAATGTCGCGGCTCCGAGCGCCGAGCGCAAGCCTTATGCCGATCTCGCGCGTCCTTTGAGTGATGCTGTAGGACATAACGCTGTATATGCCGACCATTGCGAGCAACACAGCGAGCGCCGCAAAGATCGCCATCAGGAGCATATTGAAGCGGCGCGCAGCGGTCGATCTTGCGATCAACTCCTGCATGGTCGCAATGCTGTAGATAGGCTGATCGCTGTCGATGCTGCGCACGATGTCTCGCATGACGGGTATCAAGTTCTGCGCTTCGCTCTCGGCTCGAACGGCCAGAAACATGTTCTGCGTGTTCCAGTTCGGTAGCGGCGGTTGCAGGTAAGAGATGTATATCTCAGGCTTCACTTCCGCATCGACGTCGTTGTGCTTCAAATCCTTGACGACGCCGACGACCGTCAGCCATTTGAAAGGGCTGCCCGCGCCTCCGTATTTGATGCGTTTGCCGAGCGGGTTTTCATCGGGCAGAAAGATGCGAGTGAAGGTTTCATTCACCACTGCCACGTAAGGCGCATCCTCGCGGTCGCGTTCATCAAAGAGCCGCCCTTCGCTTAAACCTATGCCCATCGTGCGAAAGTACGCGGGGCTGACTATGCGAAACTCTATGTTGATCGGATTTTCAGGCTTGCCTTCGACCGCAGCATTTCGCTGATTGCCCGAACCGCTGAGAGGCAGATAATTCACGATTCCAACCGACTTCACGTTGGGCAGCGATTCCACACGGTCGATGAGTTGTTCGAAGAACGCCCGCTGTCGCACAGGCTCCCCGTATTTCGCTCGCGGCAGATCCAGGCGCATAGTCAAGAGGTTCGACGGGTTGAATCCGAGTTCGACCTGCTGCAATTTGTAGAGGCTCTTGATGAGCAATCCCGCGCCGATCAAAAGGACCAGCGCCAGCGCCACTTCGCCCGCCACAAGCAAGCCGCGCAAACGATGACGGCTTCGCGTATCCGTCGAGGTGTTGCCGCTCTCTTTCAGAGAATCGCTGAGGTTGAGTTTCGAGGTCTGCAAAGCAGGAACGACGCCGAATAATAAGCTTGTGAGCAGCGAGACGAGAAACGTGAAAGCGATCAACCTTGCGTCAACGCCGATTTCATCGAGTCGCGGAAAATCTGCGGGGCTGAGCGCGCGGAGCATATCGTTTCCCCACAGCGCGAGCAGTATGCCCAGGCACCCGCCCAACAGAGCGAGCGTCAGGCTCTCGGTCATCAATTGCCGGACGATTCGCCATCGGCCTGCGCCGAGCGCCGAGCGAATCGCAAGCTCGCGCTGACGGGACGTGGCTCGCGCAAGCAAGAGATTCGCGACATTTGCGCAGGCAATCAACAGTACGAAGCCGACCGCGCCGAGCAGGACTAACAATGTCAGGCGGACATCGCCGACCGCCTCTTCGTGCAGGCTTGCGGCACCTGCACTCCACCCGCTGCCTTCTTCGTAGTTTGTCGGATGCTCATGTTGGAGTTGCCGCGCGATTGAAGCCACTTCGCTCCGGGCCTGTTCGAGGCTCACGCCGGGTTTCAATCGCGCGACGGCTCTCAGGTAATGCGAGCCTCTTGAATCTTCACTGTAATCATCGGCCGAAAAGGCCATTGGCTTCCAAATCTCCGTGTCCTGATTCGGAAACTGAAACGCGGCGGGCATGATCCCTATGACCGTGTGGCTTCGCCCGTTCAGCGTGACGGCTTGCCCAAGTATGCTTTCATCGCCGCCAAATCGATTCTGCCAGAGCGCGTGGCTGAGGATTACCACAAGGTCATTATCCGGCGCGTCCTCTTCCACATAAAAATTGCGCCCACGAAAGGGCCGTACATCGAGCACGGAGAAAAAGCCCCGTGTGACGTAAGTGCAGGTTACGCGCTCGGCTTCTCCCGCGCCCGTGAGGTTCAGCCCCTGTGAAGCATAGACCGCAAGAGAAGAGAAGCTTCTGCTGCGGTCGCGGTAATCTACAAACTCAGGCGCTGATAGACTGAGCCTCTCCAATCCGTGAGCGGGGAGCGTCTGCCATAAGCGGACGATACGCTCAGAGTCCGGGTAAGGCAGCGGTCTCAGGAGCACGGCGTTCACAACGCTGAAGATGGCGCTGTTAGCGCCTATGCCGAGCGCGAGCGTGAGCACGGCCACAGCGGTGAAGCCGGGTTTTTTGAGTAACATTCGCGCGCCGTAGCGCAGGTCTTGAAGCAATGTCTGCATAAATTCTCCTTTCGTTCAATCGGCCTAGCCTAAGTCGATGAGAGCTGTCTTAGATGTGGTTCCATAATCCGGCTCGCGCCTTCGCGCAGATGGAAGGCCGATTGTCGCGTCCACCGCCATCAGGTATAATCCGAGCCGTCGAATCAATCCGATATGGTTGTTGCCTATGACTACAGAGATTGCCAATTACTACGACATAGTTACCCGGTTGCCCGCCGACACTGTTGTCACTTTTCACGGGGTCAGTTGGCAGGATTATGAAGACCTTCTCGAACAGGTGGGCGAGGCCGGCGGACTGCGCATCAGCTTTGACAGTGGGACTCTGACCATTATGACCCTTTCGACTGAACATGAAAACTACGCCTGGTTCATCGGACGCCTGGTGAGTGCCATCAGCCTTCGACTCCGCATCAACATTCGTTTCTTCGGCTCGGCGACGATGAAGAAGCGGAAAGAGGGTAAAGGGAATGAGCCGGACGCCTGTTTCTATGTGCAAACCGCCGATGCGCTCGGCAACCGAATCCAGCTTGATTTTGAGGAAGACCCGCCGCCCGACATCGTTGTTGAGGTTGATGTGCATCACGATTCGCTCTCCATAAGGCCAATCTACGTCGCGCTGGGAGTGCCTGAAATCTGGCGCTACGACGGACAGGAGTTGACCATCCATCTGCTTGAGGAAGGCGACTATGTGAGTGCGCCTGAAAGCCTGGCGCTGCCTTTTTTGACCGGCCAAATCCTGACCGAATTTTTGACTCGCCTGCGAGACGAGGGGGGGTTCAATCGCTTTTGGCCTTCGATGAATGGTTGCAATCTCGCCCCCGATAATCCTCATTTTCGAGTGATCGACTTTTCAGTACCCCTGTAGAAGGCCATGCGCCTTCCACTGTGAGGGAGGGAGTTCCGATTTGACTTTCAAATCTCACGCATCACTTCTCATTCATATCTGAGCGCGGTCATGGGGTCTATCTTCGTCGCCCGCCTCGCAGGGATGTAGCAAGCCATCAGCGCCACACCTGCGAGCAGCAAGGCCGTCCCTCCGAATGTAAACGGGTCTGTGGCGCTGATGTCGAACAGCAGGCTAGACAGAAAGCGTGTCAGGGCGAAACAGGCTACAAGCCCTACCGCTATGCCGATCAATGTTAATACAAGTCCCTGGCCCACTATCAATCTGAAGATGCCGCTCCGGTCTGCTCCCAATGCCTGCCGTATGCCTATCTCGCGCGTCCGCCGACTCACAGAGTAAGAGACCATCCCGTATATGCCGACAGCCGTCAGTACGAGCGCGAGCATCCCGAACATGGTCGAGATCGCAGCGAGCGCACGCACGGGAAAGAGCGGAACCCTGCGCAGTTCGGCCAGGGTTATGAGGTTCAGGACTGCCACGTTCGCATCAAGGGCCGCCACTTCTCTCTTCACGGCGCGGGCTAGGGTTTCGGGACTACCCGCAGTGCGCAGGTGTATGGTCATCTGAGAGAAATAGACTTGATCCGCAAAGCCGTACACATAAGGTCGCGGTTCTTCGCCGAGCGAGTAGTATTTGATGTCGCGGGCTATGCCGATAATCTCTACGAAAGGCCCCTCGGCTATCTGAAAATTTTTGCCTATAGCATCTTCGCCGGGCCAGAATCTTCGAGCCATCGTCTCGTTGATGACCGTAACCGGGCGCGCGCCCGATCCTTCGTCGCGGTCGTCAAATCCTCTGCCCCGTAGAATCGGAATCCCCATGGTAGAGAAATAATCCGGCCCGACAAGGGCCGTGTCTATAGAGAAAGTCGTTCGTCCGGGCGGCGGCTCGTGCCCTGCAATCCGATAACCGAGAGCCTCGCGCGCGCCTCCTAGAGGCACAAGGTTGGCCGAGGTAACAGACGTGACTCCGGGCAAAGCTCTCAAACGCTCGGTCAACTGCCTGTAGAATTCTTTTCCCTGGGCCTCGGAGTATCCATGGCGATCCAGATCGACCGTCGCAAGCAAGATGTTATCGGAATCGAAGCCCGGATTGAAAGCCTCTGATTCTCCGAGGCTCCTGAGCAGAAGGCCCGCCACCACGAGCAGAACGAGCGATACAGATACTTGCGCGATGACGAACAGGCTGAAGAAGCGCGACCGGTGAGAACTGCCGATTGCTCCTTCTTCCTTCAAGGCCGCTCCGACATCGGTCCCGCTTGCACGCAGGGCAGGGACGAGTCCGAAAGCCGCGCCCGTGAGTATGGCTAACGCAAACGCAAAGGCAAGCACGCGGGCGTCGAGTCGCGGGTCAGGCGCGAAGTTCGTCCAATCAGGCGGAGCGAGCGCCATAAGGCCGTCTTTAACCCACACGGCCACAAGCAACCCCGCCGCGCCGCCAAGCAAAGATATACTGCGCGCGGGGCAAAATGAAAGTTTTTCCGCAGTGGAAAACATGTTTGGAGTGCGCCGCCGACAGCGGCGCTTTGGATGCAAAGGTTGGCTCT
>JAKEHD010000231.1 GCA_022615215.1 Blastocatellia bacterium | reverse complement strand
TCGTCTAGCGGCCTAGGACGTCGCCCTCTCACGGCGAAAACAGGGGTTCGATTCCCCTAGGGAGCGCCACAGTGTTTATCCGCTCGCACGATGTCTCCATTCCATGACACCTCTCGCGATCAAGACCGGCCCCAATAAAAGGAAAAACATCGCGACATCATGAGCTTATGCACTGGCACTTCTATTGCCTGGAACAGCGCGGGGGCGCGGTGCAATGGAAGTGGGTCGGGCGTCATGAAGACCCCCGCTCCCCCTTCCCCCCTCCCTGCACTTCGCCCCCACCCACATCTTGCGCCAGCGCTCCAGCACGAGCACATAGTCTCTATTGATCCCGCACGCAGGTACGTGTTAAAAAACAGCCGAGCAGATCCGTTAGCGTGCCCGCTCTAGGGTTGCGATAAGGGAAAACATCGCCGTGCGGGGGGGAAATCCCACCGTACCCGTGCAACAAGCAAGCGAGAACGATAACCGCAGCCCTGGAAACTATGCGTACCGCGATCAGTCTACGCAGCGGAACCTGCCGGATGCCCGGTGTTACCCGTGATCGGAGAGAATCGAATTGATGTCCGCGCGCCCCGGCGTCCGGCATGCGACTCCCGACCGGAACCCCCCCAAGCACGACAGACCGGTGCTCGTGACAGGTGCCTCGGGCCACCTCGGCGCCAATCTGGTGCGCCGGCTGCTCGATGAAGGCTATCCGGTCCGTGTCCTTCTCCGCGAGGGTAGCGATAGAGGCGCCGTGGAAGGCTTGGCGGTCGAGCGCGTTTTCGGCGACCTGCGGGACTTTCCCGCCACCCGTGCCGCCGTCGCCGGGTGCGGGCGGATCTATCACTGCGCGGCCAAGCTTTCGACCATCGAGGGGGAGGGCGGACTCCGCCGCATACGGGCGCGTAGGCGGCGAATTTTCCGGGATGGTCCCTTGCAATCGCCCACGTGCCGTATCCGCCCATCGATATGCCCGTCAGATAAAGCCTCTGCGGATCACCGTTGAATTCCTGAGCGGTTTGATCGAGCGCCTTGAGTGCGAGCGCCTGCATATCGGGTTCTGTCCACCAGCGACCTCGCAGGCATTGCGGAAAGACCACTATGGCAGAAAGATTTTGCTGCCGCGCGAGGGCCGGTCCCAACCCGACGCGAGTCTGCGCTACGTTATCGCTGCCCCGCTCGCCCGCGCCGTGCAGAAAGAGTATGACCGGCCACTTCTTTCCTTTGGTCCAGTCGGGCGGAGTATAGACCTTGTAATCATAAGCGGTATCTCCGATTTTGACCGTGCGATTCACAAATTCCATCGCGCTTGCGCTCGCGCAGGCGGGTTGCGAAAAGGCGAGTGTTCCGAGCAGGAATAACATACTCAAACTGTGAGGTCCAGGCATAGCTTCGACTCCTTATAATCTGAAAAATGCGTTTCTACTCTACATCAAGAGCGTAGAGTTTCAAAAGCCTGCTGCGCTGTTTATAAGGGAACTGTATCGCCGGTCTGGTTCGCTCGCCGTGCCGGGAGTAATATATTGCCCTGAGAAATCAGAGACCAACAAGTGAGGACAAAGCGATGCGAATCATCCTGACGGGTATATGGCTGATGCTTGCGATGCCTGCCTTCGCCCAGCAAGAGAACTGGAAGCTTGTGCGCGAAAAGGCCGAGGCGCGATTGCAGGAGATAGTCCGTGGCACTCGCGGCGCTATGGGGATGGAGGCCGTCGACCTGACGAGCGGCGAGCGGTTTTCTATAAATGAAAACTTCGTGTTCCCGCAGGGAAGCGCCATCAAAATACCCATCATGATGGAGGTCTACAAACAGGCGGGCGAAGGCAAAATCAAGTTGTCGGACCTGCGCCCCGTAGGCCGCAGCCATCAGGTAGGGGGCAGCGGCGTCTTGAAAGAACTCGGAGACGGCACATCGCAACTCAGCATACGCGACCTCTGCGTGTTGATGATAGTCCTGAGCGACAACACGGCCACGAACATGCTGATAGACCTCGTGGGGATGGAGAATATCAACCGGACTATGGACTCTCTGGGACTAAAGCGCACGCGGGTGCAGCGGCGAATGATAGACACTGCGGCGTCGGCGCGCGGAGATGAAAACCTCTCGACTCCGGCAGAGGCCGCGCGCCTCATGCAGATACTCTATCGGGGAGAATTTCTCAGCCGCGCAGAGTGCGACGACATGCTTGCGATCTTGAAGAAGCCTAAAAGGGGAGGGATCAATTCGGGGCTTCCTGAAAACATCGCGGTCGCATTCAAACCGGGCGGAATTGCGGGAGTATCTACCGAATGGGCTATAGTCTATTTGAAAGAGCGGCCTTACATAGTGGTGGTGATGGAGAACTACGAATTAGAGGGCGAAGCAGCCTCAGCGATGAAAGAGATTTCGCGCGTGCTATACGATTATTTCTGGCGACTGGGCCGTTCGTCTCGATACGGCACTTACGTCGATCCTGCGTTGATAAAGTAGGAATGAATGAAGCGGGATTTCAAACCAGCCCCCATTCTTTCAAGACGTTTAGCAAGGGCGGGAGCGGCTCCTGCCATAGCCATTCGACCTTCAGCCACAGCCCTTCGAGCACGCGGCTGTGATAGGTATTATCTTCGTCAAGGGGCGCGAGGCGATAGATACCATCTTCGCCGAGATGATAGAACTCGGCCTGTTTGCGTAGCGGGTCTATCAACCAGTATTCGCGCACGCCGCCCTGCTGGTACTCATAAAACTTTTCTTCTCGATCACGGGTGCGGCTTTCAGGGCTGATGATTTCTATGACGAGATCGGCCGGGCCGTCGAGGTGTGTTCTTTTCAAGCGAGAGAGGTTCTCTTTTGCGAGGAAGAGAATATCAGGCGCTCTGCCCGGAAGGTCCGGCCCTGTCTTCATTTGAAAAGGGTCATAGAAAATGGTTCCCGATTGGCGGACCTCCACAAAGAGTGTTATCGCTGTTAAAAGGAAACGCCCTATATCTTGATGTTCTTTGGAAATCGGACTCATAAAGACCACCTCTCCATCAACCCACTCCGCATGGGTCTTATCATCTATCCAATCCAGAAACTCTTCATAAGTCATCTTCGCGGGCGGCGAAGGAGTCGTGGACGAATCCGGTTCGGTTTTGATCTCTTGCGCCATAATCTGTTACCTCATACCGAATACTCATAATCGATCATACAAGCCCCCATTCTTTCAAAACGTTTAGCAAGGGCGGGAGCGGCTCCTGCCATAGCCATTCGACCTTCAGCCACAGCCCTTCGAGCACGCGACTGTGATATATACGGTCTTCGTCAACGGGCGCGAGGCGATAGATACCATCTTCGCCGAGATGATAGAACTCGGCCTGTTTGCGTAGCGGGTCTATCAACCAGTATTCGCGCACCCCGCCCTGCTGGTACTCATAGAACTTTTCTTCTTTATCACGAGTGCGGCTTTCGGGGCTGATGATTTCTATGACGAGATCAGCCGGGCCGTCGAGGTGTGTTTTTTTCAAGCGGGAGAGGTTCTCTTTCGCAAGGAAGAGAATATCAGGCGCTCTGCCCGGCAGGTCCGGCCCTGTCTTCATTTGGAATGGATCGTAACGCACGATCCCTGAATCGTGAGCTTCCGCAAAGTGTCGGATCAGGGGCATGAGAAAACCGCCTATGTCTTGATGTTCACTCGATACCGGACTCATAAAGACCACCTCTCCATCGACCCACTCCGCATGGGTTTCGTCGTCGATCCAATCCAGAAACTCTTCATAAGTCATCTTCGCGGGCGGCGAAGGAGTCGTGGACGAATCCGGCCTGGCTTTGATCTCTTGCGCCATGACGTATCACTCCTTTATGCGCCAATTGTACCACGTTCCAGAGCGGGGCATGCACCCTCGATGCGCGCTGCGGGTCGCAACCGTTCGCGCCTTGATACTCGGTTGCTTATGGGCTAGGATTTCTTGTATCAGATCGAATCCGAAGAATAGTAATAACCGTTTGCTCAACCTGGGAGACATATTATGAAACGACTGAAGCGGGCGATGAGCCTGGCGTTTGCCATACTCTTTTTCACCTCCTTCGCCTCTCTGTCCAGAGCGCAGGAACCCGACATAAAGACGCACACGCTAAAGAACGGAATGAAGATACTCGTTCAGGAGGACCATTCCATTCCGAACGTCGCGCTCTATATATTCTATCGAATCGGCTCGCGCAACGAACGGCCCGGAACGACGGGGCTTTCTCACTTCTTCGAACACATGATGTTCAACGGGGCGAAGAAGTATGGTAAGGGGAAGTTCGATGAAACCATGGAGGCCGCCGGCGGGTCGAACAACGCTTACACTAGCCAGAACGTCACGGTCTATCAAGACTGGTTCCCCAGGTCTTCCATGGAATTAATATTCGACCTCGAAGCCGACCGCATAGAGAATCTCAGCTTCGACCCCAAAGTGATAGAGTCCGAACGCGGAGTCGTGGCAAGCGAGCGTCGCAATTCGATCGATGCAAGTAATTTCGGCATACTCAGCGAACAACTCTGGGCCGCAGCCTTTACCGCTCATCCGTATCAATGGCCTGTGGTCGGCTGGATGGTCGATATAGAAAACTGGACTATGGCGGACCTCCGGCATCACTTCGAGATGGGATACTCGCCCTCCAACGCGACCATGGTCGTCGTGGGCGACGTAACAGGAGATGAGATATTCAAGCTGGCTGAAAAATATATAGAACCCATCGCGTCTCACGACCCGCCGCCCAAAGTCACAACCAGAGAGCCTGAACAATTAGGCGAGCGGCGCGTCGTCGTCAAAAAGTTCGCCCAGTTGCCTATATTGATGATGGGATACCACGTGCCTGAAACCGCGAATCCCGATTATTACGCGCTACAGGTCTTGCAGGCCATAATGTTTTCGGGGCAAAGCTCGCGCATGTATCAGCGCATAGTCGATAAAGACCAGCTTGCTCTCTTTGTCAACGGCGGCTCAGGCTTCAGCTTCGATCCGACGCTCTTTACCATCAATGCGCAACCGAAAGCGGGAGTCGCGCCTGATGCGGTCGAGCGCGCCATCTACGAAGAACTCGATAGATTGAAAACGGATCTTGTTGCTGACCAGGAGATGGAGAAGGCCAAAAACATACTGCTCGCCACCTTCTATCGCCAGATGAAGACCATAAACGGCAAGGCGAACGTGCTCGGCAGTTACGAAGTCTTCTTCGGCGATTACAGGAAACTCTTTACCGCCGCCGATGACTTCAACCGGGTGACTAAAGAAGACGTTCGCCGGGTGGCACAGAAATACTTCACCGAAAAGCGCCGGACGGTCGCCACGCTCATACCCGAAAAGCTGGGACAGGAGAACTCGAATCAGAAACCGGAAGGCCGTGACCGTTAGGCATCTCTCACAGGAAAGAGGAAAACATTATGAAGCGATTACTTACACTATCACTCGCCGCGATGATGGCGATTTCGATTGCCGTGCCTTCAAAGGCTGAGAACGGCGATTTGAAGTTGCCCCCTTACAAGAAAGTCAAACTCAAAAACGGGATGACCCTTTTATTGATGGAGCAGCGCGAGGTGCCCATCATAAGCTTCGACTTTATAATCAAAGCCGGATCCGTCGCCGACCCCGCAGGCAAAGAGGGGCTGGCATCGCTAGCGGCGGGGTTGCTCAGGAAGGGGACGAAGACCCGCAGCGCCGATCAGCTTTCCGCGGAACTCGACTTCATAGGCGGGCAACTCGGCGCGAGCGCCGATAACGATTACACGGAGGGCGCGGCCGAATTCATCAAAAAAGACCTCGGCAAGGGGCTTGAGTTGCTGACCGATGTTTTGCTCAATCCGACCTTTCCTCAAGATGAACTCACAAAGATGCTCAAACAGCGCATCGACGGCATAAAGTCTGCGAAGGACCGCGCGCAGAGCGTCATCGGCAATTACTTCGAGTCGTATCTCTATGGCGATCACCCTTATGGACGGTCGTCGGGCGGGGATGAAAGATCCCTTGCCGCCATAACCCGCGAAGACGTTGTGAAGTTCTATCAGACTTACTACACTCCTTCGGGCACGATACTGGCCGTCGTCGGGGACTTCAACACGGCAGAGATGGAGCGGGCATTGACCGAAAAATTCGGCGCGTGGCCCGCCCGCCAGATGCCTGCTATCAAGTTGCCCGATGCCATGCCCTTCAAAGGCAAAAAACTTTTGCTCGTCGATAAGCCCGATTCGACGCAGACTTACTATCAGATAGGAAACCTCGGCATCAATCGCACCAATCCCGACCGTGTATACATTCAGGTGGTCAACACGCTCTTTGGCGGGCGGTTCACCTCCATGCTCAACACTGAGCTTCGCATCGAGACGGGATTGACCTACGGGGCGCGCTCGTCCTTCAGCCAGCGCAGGGTGCGCGGGCCGTTCGTCATATCCACCTTCACGCGCAATGAAAAGACGGAAGAGGCGATTGACCGCACGCTCGGCATACTCAAGCGACTGCACGAGAAGGGAATCACCGAGGAGGAGTTGAAGTCGGCCAAGAACTATATCAAGGGCCAGTATCCGCCCCGCATCGAAACGAGCGATCAACTCGCCTCGCTCATAGCCGAGCTCGAAGCTTACAATCTGGACGCGAGCGAAGTCAGCGGCTTTTATGCTCGTATAGATTCGATGACCTTAGACGATGCGCGCAGGATCATCAAGCAGTATTATCCGATTGACGACCTCGTGTTCGTCCTCATAGGCAAAGCCAGCGAGATAGAGAGCATCGCCAAGAAGTACGCGCCCAAAATAGATACAAAAGCGATAAGCCAGCCGGGCTTTTGAGAACTCTGTGGAAACCTGTGATCGAGAGCCCGTTTGAAGAGAGAAGCGAGAGCTATTATGACGACGGACAGATTATCACCAGAAGAGATCTTCGCTCAGGTGCAAAATCTCTCGCCGGGTGAGCGGCTGCGGTTACTCAAGCAGGTTATAGACACGTTAGTGCCTGCCGAGCCACCTGCTCATCATCAGCCGCTGATTTATGGGCAATTTCACGGAGCGGGCATGTCAACCGACGATGACTTCCGAATCGCGGAGTGGAAGCCTTCCGAAAAAGGTGTTTAAAAGGCATCAACAGGGATCAATCTGTTTTGGAGATACACTTATGAAAAAAATACAGGTCTTTTTTATCATCCTGACTTTTTTGATCTTCGTGCCGAAGCCTCGCGCCGATGAGGGGATGTGGACCTTCGACAATCCGCCGCGCAAGCATTGGAAAGAGCGATACAACTTCGCTCCTACGGATGAATGGCTCGAACACGTCCGCCTCGCCTCAGCGCGCCTGAACGACGGCGGCAGCGGCTCTTTCGTTTCACCCGACGGACTCGTTATGACAAATCAGCATGTGGCGAGCGGCCAGTTGCGAAAGCTCTCTACGGCGGGGCGCGACCTTGTCAAAGACGGATTCTATGCCCCCACCCGCGAAGAGGAGTTGAAACTGCCCGACCTCGAAGTCAACGTGCTTGTCTCTTACGAGGACGTGACTCGCCGCGTGAAAGGCGCAGTCAAAGCGGGGGCTTCCGACAAAGAGGCGGCCGAACAGCGCAAGGCCGAAATAGCCGCCATAGAGAAAGAATCGACCGAAAAGACGAGTCTCAGGTCTGATGTCATCACGCTTTACAACGGAGGCGAATACTGGCTCTATCGCTTCAAGAAGTACACGGACGCGCGATTGGTATTTGCGCCCGAAGAGCAGATAGCCTTCTTCGGCGGCGATTACGACAACTTCACATATCCTCGCCACGACCTTGATTTCACCTTCCTGCGCGTATACGAAAACGGCCGCCCCGCGAAGATCGAACACTATTTCAAGTGGTCGGCTGCGGGACCGAAAGACGGCGAGTTCGTCGTTATATCGGGCAATCCGGGTTCCACGAACCGATTGCTTACGGTCGCGCAACTTCATTATCAGAGGGACCATGGGAATCCCTTGCAGAAGCAGGTGTGGGGCGCGCGGCGCGACACTCTCAACCGCTTCGCCGAGCGAGGCGCGGAACAGCATCGCCTCGCGCTCGGAACGCTTCGCTCGCTTGAGAACGCGCTCAAGCGACTTGTGGGCCAGCAGGACGGATTGATGAACCCCAGGCTGATGGGAAAGAAAGAGAGCGATGAGAAAGACCTTCGCGCGAAGGTCGCCGAGAAACCCGAATTGCAAAAAGCCTACGGCGATGCGTGGAATCCCATATCCATGATCTATCGCGAGTATCCGGGCAAGGATAAACGGCTGGCCTTCTCCACTCTCGCGCCGTCCCGCCTCGGCACACTCGCCTCGACCCTCGTGCGCTACTCGGAAGAGATTCGCAAACCGAACGACAAACGCTACGACGAGTTCCGCGATTCCAGGCTCGAATCTCTCAAATTCAATCTGCTTTCACCCGCGCCCATCTACCCTGATATGGAGGAAGCCATACTCGCCGGATGGCTCGAAGAAGGGCTGAAGACATTGGGCGCTGACGACCCGTTCGTGAAGGCTGCGCTCGAAGGAATGGCCCCGGCAGAGGCTGCCAGTCGTGCGGTGAAAGGGACGCGCCTCATGGATGTGTCCGCGCGAAAGGCGTTATTTGAAGGCGGGGCCGAGTCGGTAGCGAAATCCGATGACCCTATGATCGCGTTTGCCCGCCGAGTGGAGCCTGTCATTCGTGAGCTTCGCGCGTGGCAGGAAGACCGCTTTCAAAGCGTGATCGCGAGCGCCGCTCAAAAGATCGCCGAGGCGAGGTTCGCGGTCTACGGCAAGAGCGTCTACCCTGATGCGACCTTCAGCCTGCGGCTTGGATATGGAAAGGCGCTCGGCTACGAGGAAGACACGACGCTTGTGCCCTTCAAGACGACCTTCTACGGGCTTTACGACCGGGCCGAGAGCTTCGACTTCAAGCCTCCTTACGATCTGCCTGAAAGGTATTTGAAGAGGAAAGCGAGACTCGACCTTTCGACTCCGCTCAACTTCGTCTACACGGCAGACACTATAGGCGGCAACTCCGGCAGTCCGGTCATAAATCGCAATGCCGAGATAGTCGGGTTGAATTTCGACAGCAACATACAGAAGCTGCCGAACCGCTACATGCACATAGAAGAAGAAGAAGGCGGGCGGGCGGTGGCCGTACACAGCGCGGCGATAATAGAGGCTCTCAAGAAGCTTTACGACGCTGAGAAACTGGCCCAGGAGTTACTCGGCAATTGAAGATCGCTGTGTTCGCTCATTGCGGGGCTTATGCCGCCCGGTTTGTAAAATCAGGGACGAGCACGATCAAATGCAGAACCGCACGCATGGTTGCTCTGCATTTTACAACTCAGGCAGCCATATCTCTGCTCCCGGCGGGACATCGATGTCTTTTGGCATTATTCCGACGATGGCGCGCAACCGGCCATCGACCTGTATTATCTTTCCAATCACCATCGGGTCCGAACCGAATCGTTCTTCCCAACAACGATGGCTTAAAATCGCAACGGGTTCACTGTTTGGTCCGTGTTCTTCGGGAAGGAATAACCTGCCTATCATGGGTGCAACGCCGGATGATTCAAAAAAAGCCTGTGTGATGAACGCCCCGTCGACCTTTTGAGATTCTCCTTCATAAGAGAGTTCGAAGGATGCTGACTTGTAACTATTTTCCGGCGGATTGAAAATTTTTCGTTGAGACCTGATGGGGGCGCAACCGGCCGCTGAGACGACGCATATCGTTACCACAAAGCATAAAACTCTTTCGAACTTCATCTTTGCCCTCCTTATCGATACTGTTGCCATATCCCTGTGACTGACGGCTCGAATGCGAAGAATGACTGACGCCGCTTTTGAGTATAACTCCTCCTCGTTGAGGGTTGAAAGCCTATGGTTTCAGCACGTAATTTCGGTCCATATATAGCTTTTATTTAGGCTTATCGTTCACAATTCGGTTGCCGGTTCGCTTGCAAGCTATTATTCTGTGTGTTAGACATTGAATGTATCAAGATTCCATTTTTAGAGAGAGATATTATGACTGGAAGAGGGATGCGAGGTAAGATCGCAATCTTCATAGACGGAAACAACCTTTTTCATGCGGCAAGGTCGGTGGGAGTCGAAATTGATTACGCCAAGTTTTTGAGCTTCCTTCGCGGCGATTCGGCGATTTTGAGGGCCTTTTTCTATACAGGGGTCGATGAGAGAGCAGAACGCCAGCAGGGGTTTTTGCTATGGATGCGCAGAAACGGGTATCGCGTGGTCGAGAAAGAACTCAAGACCTACGCCGATGGGACGAAGAAAGCGAATCTCGACGTTGAAATAGCCGTCGATATGCTTTCGCTGGCCGACAAGTACGATACTGCGGTCCTTGTATCCGGGGATGAGGATTTCGCCTATGCCATAAACGCGGTCGCTTATAAAGGGGTCAGGGTGGAGCTTGCGGGGTTTCGCAGCAACACAAGCCCTCGATTGATCGACGTGGCCGACCAGTTCATCGAACTGGATTCGCACATAGAAGAAATCACGAAGACCGACAGCCGCTATGGTTATCACAACAACCATTACGGCCAGAACAATTACTCTCAGGGCCAGTACCGCACAACGGGCAGCCTGACCCGCGTTACCGACGAAGAGAGCGAAGAGAGCGAAACAGAGATAACCAAAGATTTTTGAGTTAGACCTGTTCGCCCGATACGTCTGTGCGTATGCAGGCGACCCTGTGGCCGGGGCGTATCTCGACCAGTGGTGGTTTGACGGCTTTGCACTCTTCTATGGCTATAGGGCAGCGCGTGTGAAACCGGCACCCCTGCGGAGGATCGCTCGGCGTCGGCGCGTCTCCCTCAAGGCGCGCGCGTCGGCCCCTCGCTGCGGGAACGGGAACCGGGATGGCTGCCAGCAACGCCTGTGTGTACGGATGCAGAGGGTGCGCGAATATCTCCTGGGTTTCGGCCTCTTCCACTATTTCGCCAAGATACATCACCGCCACGCGACCGGATATGTGCTTGACCACTGCCAGGTCGTGCGCGATGAAGAGATATGTCAGGTTCAATTCCCGCTGAAGCTCTGCCAGAAGATTCAATATCTGCGCCTGAATCGAAACGTCTAGCGCCGACACGGCTTCGTCGCAGACTATGAACTTGGGCCTGAGAGCGAGCGCGCGGGCGATGCATATACGCTGGCGCTGACCGCCCGAGAATTCGTGCGGATACCGATTCGCGTGCTCAGGCGAAAGCCCCACGATTCTTAGAAGCTCGGCAACCTGTTCGTGAGCCTGCCGCCGTTTGAGCGCCCTCGAACGCCACAACCCTTGCCTCAACTTTTTCTCTTGATCGAGCGCGCCATCACCATCCGGCGAGATGCCGTGAACGAGCAGGGGTTCTGCGAGCATGGTCCCTACCGTCATGCGCGGGTTGAGCGAGCCGTAAGGGTCTTGAAAGATTATCTGCATCTCGCGCCTGAGAGCGCGCATATCGCGCCCGCTTAATCGAAACAGGTCGCGCCCGTCGAATATGACTCTCCCCGAAGTCGGTTCTATAAGCCTCAATATGGTCCGCCCGGCGGTCGTCTTGCCGCAGCCCGACTCGCCCACGAGTCCGAGCGTTTGCCCGCGCGGAATCGAGAACGATATATGGTCGACCGCGCGCACATGTCCTACGGTCTTTGGCACCACCCCTTTGCGAATGGGATAGTACTTCACGAGGTCTTCGACTATGAGCAGATCGTCCATCACAAGATAGGGTACAGGTCGAATGGCTACGCTACAACTATTGGCGCATCATCACGCCGGCCTCTTCGGCGAAATGGCATGCGACGAAATGCTCCGCTGTCACCGCGCGCAGCGGGGGTTCCTCCTTGCAGATTTCCTGCGCAATCCGGCAGCGGGTGCGAAAGCGGCACCCGGATGGAAAATCCAAGGGGTTCGGCACCGCGCCGGGGATGACCGATAGCGACGCTTTTTTTTCAGTGAGCGTGGGCAGCGATTCGAACAGCCCGATCGTGTAAGGATGCTTGGGCTGTTCGAATAACTCAAGGACCGGCGCATAGTCTACGATTTTGCCCGCGTACATCACAGCGACGCGGTCACAGGTTTCTGCTACCACTCCGAGGTCATGCGTTATCAAAAGGACAGACATATCGAATTCGCGCTGAAGCTCGCTGAGGAGGTCGAGTATCTGCGCCTGTATGGTGACATCGAGCGCGGTCGTAGGCTCGTCGGCTATGAGCAAAAGCGGACGGCATACTAACGCCATAGCGATCATCGCTCGTTGTTTCATGCCGCCTGAGAGTTGATGCGGGTAATCGTTGAATCGGGTTTCAGGCGAAGGTATGCCGACACGTCGGAGCATCTCTATAGCAAGATCGCGCGCTTCGCGGCGAGTCTTCTTCTGATGCTGTAGAATGGCTTCTGTGATCTGGCGGCCTACGGCCATTATGGGATTGAGCGAAGACATAGGCTCCTGAAAGACCATCGATATCTGATTGCCGCGAACGCGCCGCATCTCTGCTTCGTTGAGCGCGAGCAGGTTCTCGCCGCGAAAGCGCACCTGTCCGCCCGCATACTGTGCGGGCGGCGAAGGCAGGAGCCTCAGTATAGAAAAAGCAGTGACCGATTTTCCGCAGCCCGACTCGCCGACAAGGCCGAGAGTTTCGCCCGAAGCTATCTGAAAGCTCACCCCATCGACGGCCTTCACGATGCCGTCTTCGGTATGAAAATAGACTCGAAGGTCTTCTATATCGAGCATCAGTCTTCAGCTATCAGCTATCAGCTATCAGAGCGGATGGCTGAGGGCTGCTTTGCACAAAAAGGGCGTGGATTGCACGAAAAGGCTAGGACGCGAGCCGGAGATAGTTTTATAGATTCTATACTACGAATTCTCCACCTCCACCACCTCTGCCTCAATTGTTGCTTCAGGCTGAGGTTTTGTAGGAATAGGCCCGAAACGATTCTCATACTCCGATATGTTTTTTTCAAGAATCTGAAATATCGGATCATCATCGAAAGACGACCTCTCTAATGCTTCCTTGCTGAACCCTTCGATAGCCGCGAGCTTTTCACCGAAGCTTTCGAATTTGACCGTGAGTGTTAGATCGTATGCCTCAGCCAATTTTCTTAGTACATTTATAGTCCAGGATGAATAATTCACATCTTCAAGTGCCGCAATGCGAGACTGTTTCATGTTGGCACGTTCTGCCAGTTGAGATTGAGTCCAATCGCGCTGTTCGCGCAGCACTTTGATTTGCGTGGCAATACTTGCATTCAAAAACTCATCACAGTACACATGCCGAGTTTCTTTATCCTTGAATTCTTCTTTCAGTCTTTTAATTAACTCTTTCATGCCTGCACCTCCTCGAAGGATCATTAATGATAGTCTGCCTGTGCTCTATGGCTCTTTTTACAGCGTCAGGCGGGTTCAGTTTCGATTGAATCTCTTTCGCTCCAACGAGCAATGTATATTCCTGCTCATTATCAATCGGCCCCTTGCATAACAATGGACGAAGTTGCACATCACCTTTAACCCTGAGCTTGTAAATATGCTGGGCAATCGGCCCTGCTAGTAACTGTGGCGGTAAATCGGGTCCATACTGTTCCAACATATCCAGTTTTTGGTTGAGTTTGATGCGGTGCTTCTTTTGCAAATCCTCAGTCCATTCCTTAATGATGTTGTTACCGTCGGCATCCAAATAATCATATAAAGCCCATTGCCCCATAGTGTATCACGAAATTATTATAATCGAAGCCTCTTTTCGATTGACCTCGATAATCGCTGCCGGAGTATATGATTTTCAGTGTTTAATGGCAACAAGCTTTTTGTACAAAAAACTACTTGCACAAAAACTCACGTCAGAACTGCGCATTTTGTGCAAAGCCGCTGACGGCTGGATCATTGCTTCCGAGGCTCAAGGATATCGCTTGCGAGATGTATCTGCTGCTGGCCCTGGTCTCGCACGCGCTGGGCGAGTTCGATGAGCGTCTCGCCCTGTTCCTGATTGGCCAGCTTTATGACCATAGGCAGGTTGACGCCCGTCACCACCTCGACCGATGCCTGGCCGAGGAAGCTGGCTGCGATATTGGTGGGCGTGCCGCCGAACATGTCCGTGAGCAGGAGCACTCCGTCGCCCGCTTCGACCCTCTCTATGGCCCGTGCGATTTCCGCGCGCGCGACATCTACATCGTCGTGCCAGCCAATGGAGACGGCCGTGATGTGGTGTATCTCTCCCACTATCATCTCAGCCGCAGAGACCAGTTCGTTCGCCAACTGCCCGTGAGTTACTATAACGCCGCCAATCATATTTCAACCCTTGTATCGCTTCTCGTCTTTTTCTACATCGCGGTGTACTACTTTCGTTTCATACCCCGATTCGTTCAATCGGTCGCTTAGGGCTTCGGCCACCATGACCGAGCGGTGGCGGCCCCCTGTGCATCCGACTCCTACGGTCAAATAGCTCTTGCCCTCGCGTTGAAATCGCGGCAAAAGGTATTCGAGCAGGTCCACGAACCGTGAGATAGTTTCCTCGACTTCGCTTTCCGATTGCAAGTATTTTATTACCTCAGTGTCGCGGCCCGTGAGCGTGCGCAGGGCGGGGACGAAGTGCGGGTTGGGCAGAAAGCGAACGTCGAATGTCATATCGAGTTCGCGCGGCAGCCCGTGCCTGAAACCGAAAGACGAGATGGTCACGTTCATTTCCTGCCCGGTGCTCTTTTCGGCAAAGCGGTTTTTGATCGCCTCGCGCAGAGTATGCACGGTGTGTTCGGATGTATCTATGGTGATGTCGGCGAGTTCGCGAATCTCCGAAAGCATCTCGCGCTCGTGGCGAATGGCCTCGATCACGTTTTGATCGGGCAGCGGATGCGGCCTCCGAGTTTCACTGTAGCGGCAGAGCAGCACTTCGTCGTCGGCCTCTAAAAACAGCACCATTACATCCGCGTCCTTGCCCGTCAGCGCATCGTAGATTTGCGGAAAGGCGCCCAGGAACTCGCGCGAGCGCACGTCGACGACGAAAGCAGTGCGGCTGATTTCGCCCGACTCGTCGCACAGATGCACGAACGTAGGTATGAGCTGGACCGGGAGATTGTCTATGGCGAAATAGCCCAGATCCTCGAAGACCTTGAGCGCCGAGCTCATTCCCGACCCTGACATCCCCGTTATGATGACGACGGAAACAGGCATAAAGTATCAGGGTTCGATGAGGCCGAAGTTGCCGTCATTGCGCTTATAGAGCACCCCGACCCGGTTGGTCTCCGAATCCCGAAATACTATGAACTGATCGGCCGAGTCCTCCACAAGTACGGCCGCTTCTTCAGGCGTCATGGGTTTCACTCGATAGCGCCGTGCGGAAATTATGCGCGGCGGGGGCGGGGCCGCTTCTATCGCGCCGCCGGGAACCGGGGCCACTTCTTTTACCGATTGCCGACGTCGTTTTTTGGCCTGAAACTTCTCTTTGAGCCGGAGCACCTGCCGTTCAACCTTGTCGGCGGCGGCGGCGACCGCCTGGCTCATGTCGTTGTTTTCGGCAACCCCTGTGAAGACGTTGTCGCGCCAGTGGACGACTATTTCGGCGCGCAGACGGTGTTTTTCCGATGACAGTATTACGTGCGCCCGCTTATGCGCGGAGTCCAACACCAGATCGAGCTTTTCAAGCTCCTTTTGCACGAGCTTCTTGATTGCCGGAGTGATTTGAACGTGTCGTCCGGTGAACTCGAATTTCATATTATGGCTCCCAAAATGAATTCGCTATTAAAACGATGACAGGCTTTCGAGACGCCTATCGAGGAAAAAGGAATAAGTGTTTTGCCTCTTTACTTTTTACTTTTGCCTTGTCAGATGATGGCGCGGCGCTCCCGCGACCCTGGTATGTTCATCTGGTCGCGGTATTTGGCTACGGTGCGACGGCTCATCTTCACGCCCTCTTTGGCCAGCCGCTTGGCAATCTCATCATCAGTGAGCGGACGGTGCGGGTCTTCGGCCTCTATCATCCTTTTGATCTGGAGCTTGAGCACGCGGGTCGATATATCCTCGCCCGTATTCGACTTCATGCCTTCGGTGAAGAAACGGCGCATCTCGTAAACGCCCTGCGGAGTGTTCACGTATTTGCGGTTCACCACGCGCGAAACCGTGCTGAGGTGCATGCCTATGTCTTCGGCCACGTCCTTCAGCATCATAGGCTTCAGGTATTCCACTCCGTGATCGAGGAACTCGTGCTGGCGCTCGACTATCGACTGGCATACGCGGTATATGGTCTGACGGCGGTGCTCGATGTTTTTGAGCAGATCGACTGCGGAACGGAACCGCTCTTTGATATAGTCGCGCGTCTCTTTCGAAGAGTCCTTCGACTCCATCATCTGCCGGTAAGTTCTGTTGATTCGCAGGTGAGGCATGCCGTCATCCTCGAAGCGTATCACGTAATCGTCGCCGACCTTTTCTATCGTCACTTCGGGGACGACCGGGTGCGCCTCCTCGGCTGAATACTTGCGACCCGGCTTGGGGTCCAGCTTCTTGATGATCTCCATCTCTTCGAGTATCTCTTCAATCGTCACCCCGAGCGTCTTCGCAAGCTCAGGCAGCTTGTGCATATGCAGATTTCCCATGTGATCGCGCACCATACGGGCGGCCAGGCGCTCGCCGTAGCCGTAGTAATCGAGTTGTATCAGGAGAGATTCGCGCGCATCGCAGGCCGCGACCCCTACGGGGTCGAGCCGCTGGACGATGTATAGAGCGTGTTCGACCGTCTCCGTGCTCCAGGGACCCATGGCGGCGATCTCTTCTATCGTGGCATCGAGGAAGCCCGTATTTTCGTCGAGATTGCCTATTATGGCTTCGCCGGCCGCACGCGCCTCGTCGGGAACATCTATCAAATGAAACTGCCATATAAGTTGCTCGCAGAGCGATTGCGAACGGGTCAGCATATTCTCGAATGAGAATTCGTCTTTGAATTCGTACTCGTGCGTTTTGTAGCCGGGGTCCAGGTACTCCTCGAACGTGGAGCCGAAGTCTATCTCTTGAAACGAATCGCGCTCGCGCTCGACCTCCGCCTCTCCATCGAGGGGACCGTCAACCGAAGATGACTCCCCATCGACGCGAGCCGACTCTGCGGAGCCGGAACCCGCAGTCCCTTCCTGGGTTTGAGGCCGGGACATGGCGTCGGCCGATGGCTCGGCTTCGGAGGCGACCTGATCGGCGGTCGTGGCATCGATGGTGGCGAGATCGTCGCTCATCGATGATGAGTCGTCGCCCGATTCGCCCGGCACTACTTCTTCGAGAATGGGATTTGTGACAAGCTCGGTTGTGACCATATCGGC
>JAKEHD010000230.1 GCA_022615215.1 Blastocatellia bacterium | reverse complement strand
TCGATCAAACCCGGAGTGAAGACGTAAGGCCCTATGCCGCCGCCGGCCGTTCGGCGGCCGACGATCGTTCCCACCTTGCCCAGCTTGAACATGAAGGGAAAGGTTTCAGCAGCAGAGAAGTTAAGCTCGTTGATTATGAGGACCACAGGCGCAGTCACGGGATTTGTGGGCACGGCGATGTCGTCTCCGTCGCGGAACATATAGTAGTAGATCGTCTCACGCTTGAGCATCTCTATGAGCCAGTCGGAAGTTATGCCGCCGCCGTTGAACCGCTGATCGATGATGATCGCTTCTTTGGTATCTCTATAAGCGAATACGCCCCGGAAGAAGTCTTCGAGGCCCGTTGTGCCGAAGTTCGGAACGTATATGTAGCCGAGTTTTCCGCCGCTCATCTCTTCGACCCGGCGGCGATTTTGCTGCGCCCAGTTGTCGCGTCTTAGTCCCCCCTCGCCTATCGTGGGGATCACGGTGAAGGTGCGCGCTCCTTCGCCATCAGGTTTCGGGCCGATAGTGATCTTCACCGCCCGCCCGGCTTTTCCGTCGAAGTACGAATACAGGTTTTTACTCGCATCGATCTGCGCGCCGTCGACTGCTATCAGATACTCGCCTTCTTTCACGTTCATGCCGGGCTGATCGAGAGGAGCATTGAGCAGTGAATTCGAAGTGTTGTAATGGCCCGACCGCAGCACACGCGTGACACGATAACGCCCCCTGTCTATCTGATAATCCGCGCCGATCAGGCCGATTCGACTCGGTGGGCCTGCGGGCGGCGGCGCATCACCACCGCCTACACGTAAATGGGAAACCGATATGTGGCCGAGCGCCATATTCATCAGACTGTTCAGGTCGCTGCGGCGCGTCACGCTTGCGAGGTACTCTCCGTAGTGGCGCTCAAGCTCCGTCAGGTTCTGGCCGTGATGGTCAGGGTCGTAAAAATAATCTCTCATGATGCGCCACGCTTCCCGGTATATCTGCTTCCACTCTGCGCGCGGGTCCACCTCGACTTCGAGCGATTTAAGATCCAATCGCCCTTCATCGGCTTTGGGCGGCGCATCGGCAGAGACCAGAAACCAGTTCGCCCCCTTTCGATAAAGCAGCTTGCCGCCGTCCTCAGATAGCGTGAACCCGCGCACGCCTTCGACCATCTTTTCAAGGTTGCGCGGTTTTGAGATGTCGAACCGGTAAAGCGTCTGCGATTCGTCACCGCCGCCAAAACCCGGCGCTGCGGGCCATTCGGTCACAAGCGCATAAACGATGCCCGATTTGCCCGCCGCAAGCTCCGCATAATCGCGCGCTTGCGTGGGAAAGGTGACTATGCGACGCTCTATGCCTTCGAAATCGATTCGAATCGAATAACCCTCTTCTCCGAGATTGGCGTCTGTATTCGGCTGCCCGTTTGAAAGGAGCGGCGAGGGAGCGTCCCGTGCGAGCACGAATGCGTGAAGGCGGCGCGTCACAAGGGGCCGAGCAAGGATGCCCGACAGGACTCCCCATCCGAATTCGCTCGCCCCCGCGCTCACGCTCGAAGTGAAATAGAGATACTTTCCGCTACGGTCGAAGACGGGCGATTCGGCATGAATATGCCCGTCTGTGATCTGATGCGATTTGCTCGTCGCGGTGTCGTGGATGTAAATGGTGCGCAGCCGGTTCCGATGAGCTTTCGCGTATGCCAGCCATCTTCCATCGGGCGACCACGAGGGATTGAAGAGTCCTTGATATGAATAAACGGATGCATCGATACGCTGCGCTTTGCCGCTATCGACAGCCGCATACCAGAGTCCCAGGCGCTTGTCGGCGAAGGCAAGCTTCTTCGAATCGCTCGACCATAAAAGCTCGCGATAAAAAGAGGGCTTCTTCTCGATTGCAATCTTTTTCACCGCGCCTTCGCCGCTTGCGGGCCGGACGTGCAATTGATATTCGCCCGATTCATCCGAGAAGTATGCCACCCATCGGCCGTCGGGAGAGAGCGCCGGGTATCGCTCCGCCGCTCCCGAAGACCGTGTGAGATTTTGAGACTCGCCTCTGGCGGGGTCGAAGATGAACGCATCGCCCCGCGCGCCGAAAGCTATGCGGTTGCCGGAGGCCGTGAGCGACGCCCAATCCGTAAAGCGCGAGGCGTTTACGGTTTTAGATTTCATCTCCGATAAATCCGGGTTCGCTCGAACAGCGATTGTCTGAGTCTGGCCGCTCTTCAGATCATAGATGTGAATGCGTCCTTCGCGGGCGAAGATTATCGCATCGTCTGTGGCCGAGGCCGAGCTTATGCCGTACTTTTCAAACGAGGTGAGTTGAGAGGTCCGTTTCGTCTTGAAGTCGTAGACGAACAGGTTGAAAGTGGCGGTGCGGTCGGACAGGAAGTACAACCGGTCGCCTATCCACAGAGGGCTTTTATCGTTGTAGTCTCCCGTCGGGAGTTTTTCTATTCGGCCATCTGACAATCGGGCTATCCATATCTCGGCCGCAAGTCCTCCTCGGTAATAGCGCCAGTCCGCGTCCGGCAATTCATAAGGCGTGTAAGCGAGGCGGCTCCCGTCGGGCGAATAAGACCCGTCGAACCCTTGAGGCAGAGGAAGCCGAGCGGGGAAGCCTCCCTCGGCGGGAATGGTGTAGAGGTGAAAGCTGAACTCTTCATCGCGCTGCGAGAGGAACAGAACATTTTTTCCGTCGGGGGTCCATCCGCGAACCGTGTCCGCTTTGGGATGATAGGTCAGCCTGCGCGCTTCTCCGCCCGCAGCCGGTATGACGTAGACATCGCGATTGCCTCCCACCTCTTTTGAAAATGCGATCCGAGAGCCATCGGGCGAGAAGACCGGGCCTGATTCATCGCCCGGCTGCGAGGTCAGGCGGCGCGCCTCTCCGCCCTCGCGGCCTGTGACCCATAAGCTTCCTGCATAAGCGAATGCGATATGAGTGCGGTTCGCAGTCGGCGACCCAAGCATCATAGGGGCTGGAGTCTCGGCCGCGCAAAGGGAGCAAAAGGCGGCCAGCAGTACGAGCGATAAAAACGATTTGAACATCTTGTGTCTCCTCGGAAAATGTCCGACAAGCTGCCAGCTTGTCGAGGGCTGCCGGTCGCACGATTAGCGAAGCGGGCGACAATCTGCTAGATTGTCGGACATGCGGCGCAGCCGTTTTCATGGTTTCAGGGTGTTGCCCTCGCGACATGTTTGACTCCTTACTCAGTTGGTCCGTAGTCCGGAGCGTAGCCGCTCCTGTGTCGCTTTTATCAGAGCCCTGATTATCAGCAACTACTGATCACTGACCACGGACTTCTGACTACGGACTTCTGCCTGACAAGCATTATTACGTTGAGAAGCAGTTCTTCCATCCCCGCCCTACTCTATCACAAGCGCGCGGGGAAGGTATTGGACGGGCGAAAACTCTTTGTACCGGATTAACTCGCGCGAAAAACGATCCGGTACTCGGCGGGAGTCAGTCCCGTGATGCGTTTGAAGGTTCTCGAAAAATGGCTTTGATCGTAGAAACCTGCCGCAGCGGCTATCTCGGCGAGCGGAGTATCCGACCGAGCTATTTCGCGGCAGGCGTTTTCGATGCGAAGCTGGCGCAGGTACTGACCTACTGTGCAATGAAAGTGTTTTCGCCAGGCGCGGGCCAGGTAGACCGGATGCACACGGACGGCCTCGGCAACGGCCGCAAGCGAGAGGTTTTCGGAGAATTGATCGTGGAGAAGGTCTTTCGCTTGCCGGAGCCAGCGAGGCGGAGAGCACTCAGAAGAGTCGCTTTGATGGCGAGCGGTCTCGGCAAGAATTTCAAGCGTAAGGCCCTCGATGGCGAGAGGCGCGGCGCGGTCCGTCTCCTGAAACTCGTTATAGAGACGGGCCGCAAGCCAGGTCGGCCAGCCTCCCTGAAAGCCCGCCGGACGGTCGAGCGTCACCGAGTGCTCGCGCACTCGCTCAAGGCATTCGGGCTTGATTTCCACGCGAAAGATGCGCGCTCCTTGCCAGTGAAACTCGACCGCGTGATCTTCACCGGGCGGATGAAAGACCAGGGTCGAAGCTTTACAGTTTCTGTTCTTCTGCCCGTACTTTTCGGTATAAGCGCCTTGCAGCACGAGACCGAAATAGGCCGGTTCGTGCGAGTGGTTGCGCATCTTCAGGCCGGGCGAATAGGCGACTTCGGTCATGGCGAAACCCGGCAATTCGCGATGGCGCAATGCCTCGCCCGAAAACGAATGATAGGAATCTTTCATGTCCATCCGTACAACTCCCTGTGATAATCGCGTCCGGCTCGATAAGCGATATCGACTTCTGCGCAGTCGATTCGCATAACCTGATCGAAGACCGGGATTAGTTGAGCAGGCGATCATGCCTCTTAGCATTAACGCAACCATCTCGCTCAAAGTTCGCCTGACGCGGCCGTCTTTCACGCGCACTGCGTTATAAAATTCGACGCGCTCTGCAAGTTCGGCCCTTCGGATCATTCTAAGGGTGCGCGCGGAATTCAGCCAAGCGGACTCGAATCATCCGCGCTCGAATCGGAACAGCAACTAAAATCAAACAAGAGACCGAAGGCAGAACTATAGCTATGATTTTTTGCTTGATTCGCGCAAAGGTCCGTCTGCGCTCTTTACTCTGATGAAGAGCGCGGAAACAGAAATGGTAGAGGGTAAACCCCTCCTGTAGATTCCCTGCCCCAAAGAGCGCCTGACCGGGGCGCGCTTAAAGATTTCTTTCTTCGTCGCCGTGCAGACGAACGGGGCTTTCAGGAGAAAATATGCAAGAAGACACTCTGTCCCTGGGGATGTTGTGTGACCACCCCTCGCTCGTGCGGCGTCTGGCGAACGAATTTCTCGAAGCTGGGCGCGAGTTCAAAGAGAATCCGAAACAATACCTCACAAGCATAATCAAAGGAGACGGAAGCGGCGGCCCTCGCCGCAAATCGCTTTTCAGGTTCGGCCTCGCGATGGGCATATCGATCTATGCGATCGCGTTCGTGGCCGTGCTGATTTTCTGGACGATAAACGCAAGGCCGGCCGCAACAGTCGATGAAAAGGATAAACTCATAATCCATCTTCCGCCGGTTCGTCCGC
>JAKEHD010000229.1 GCA_022615215.1 Blastocatellia bacterium | reverse complement strand
GTAAGCGTTCACCGGCTCATTTAGTAGAGGGGCCGAATCGTCAGCACAATATGTTGTGGTAGACTCGTGAAATCTGCGCTGATTTTCGACTACGCGCAGGCAGCTTGATCGCGCAAGTCTAGCATTATCAACAAATATGATTTCATGCCCCCCGTGAACGCTTACCCTTGTGATTCGCGCGAAGCAAGAAAGAAATCTTTATGGCGACCCTGCTGGCCTTACGGCTGCTGTGCGAAAGGAGGTGCAGGCAATCGATCCCGATCAACCCATTGCCGCCGTCCGGCCTATGGAAGAGTGGATTTACGAGTCGGTCGCCGATCCGCGCTATCGCACGATCCTGCTTGGATTATTCGCCGCACTCGCATTGCTGCTTTCGGCCATCGGACTGTACGGCGTGATGTCTTATACAGTGACACAGCGCACGCACGAGATCGGCCTGCGCATGGCTTTGGGCGCGCAACCTAAAGACGCGCTGAGACTTGTCATCGCTCAGGGAATGAAACTCGCGCTTGTGGGTGTGGGCTTGGGAATCATTGGCGCATTCGCGTTGACGCGAGTGATGTCAAGCCTGTTGTTCGGAGTGAGCGCGACAGACCCTTTGACGTTCGGAGTCGTTGCGCTTCTGTTGATCTCAGTGGCCTTGCTTGCGTGCTACATTCCTGCGCGGCGGGCGGCCGGAGTCGACCCTATGGTGGCGCTGCGATACGAATGAACTATTCGTCCGTTGTCCTTTGTCAGTGGTCCGTTGTGCTTTCAGATGAGACCTTGACATAAAGAGCAACGGACGGAAGCGTACTCGCTGCCGGACCACTGACAAAGGACAAAAACAAAGGACGAGTGACCATGAATAATTTATTTCAGGATTTGAGATATGCGATTCGAATGCTACTGAAGAAGCCGGGCTTCACTGTAATTGCCGTGCTCACGCTCGCGCTCGGCATAGGGGCAAACACCGCTATCTTCACAGTTGTTGACGCCGCTTTGCTCAAGGGGCTTCCTTATGAAGATCCTGATCGCCTGTTTCACCTATGGGAGACAACTCCGCAGAAGGAATACTCTCAGCGCGAAGCCTCGTACCCCGATTATCAGGACTGGCAGAAGAACCAGGCGTTCGACTCGATGGCCGCATACACGGGCGGGATGGCCACTATGACCGGGCGCGGCGACCCGGAACGAGTGGCGTCCCCGTCGGCTACGGCCAACTTCTTTTCCGTCCTCGGAGTCGAAGCCCTCATAGGGCGCACATTTCAGCCCGGCGAAGACGTGCCCGGAGCAGAGCGCGTCACCGTTCTTACCTTTGGCTTCTGGCAGCGCAGGTTCGGCGGCGACCCCGCCATCCTCGGTCAGTCGCTTACGCTGAACGGAAATAATCACATCGTGGTGGGAGTCCTCCCGCCGAGCTTTCAATTCGCCCTCAGACAGGCCGACCTGTGGCGACCCTATCAACCGAGCGAGATGCAACTCTCCCGTCGCTTCATGCACGGAACCAACGTGATCGCGCGGCTCAAGGACGGCGTGACCGTAGAAAAGGCGCAGGCCGAGATGAGCGCGATAGGCGCGCGAATCGAGCAGGAGCACAACCAGTCTCATGCAGGCACGGGGATCATCCTTGTCCCTCTGCAAGAAGAGGTCGTCGGAGATGTCAAGCCCGTCCTCTTCGTTCTGCTTGCTGCTGTGGGCTTCGTTCTGCTGATTGCCTGCGCAAACGTCGCAAATCTACTTCTGGTCCGTTCTACGGCGAGGCGCAAGGAGATGGCCATACGCGCGGCCCTCGGAGCCGGGCGCTCCTCGCTGATTCGCCAGCTTCTGACCGAAAGCCTTCTGCTATCGATAGTCGGCGGAATCATTGGATTACTCATTGCTCAGTGGGGAGTCGAAGCCCTTGTTGCCGCCATTCCCGAACACCAATTGAATACGATGCCTTATCTGAAAGGGCTGGGCCTTGACTCAGGGATTCTCATTTTTGCCGCCTCGCTCTCGATAGCGACGGGAATAGTGTTCGGCCTTGCGCCCGCCCTCCAATCATCCAAGACCGATCTGACAGAAGCCTTGAAAGAAGGCGGCAGGGCTTCGGCCGCTTCGTCACGCAATCGCCTTCGAAGTTTGCTTGTAGTTACAGAAATCGCCCTTGCGCTCGTGCTACTCGTCGGCGCGGGACTCATGATGAGAAGCCTTATGAAGCTCCTGGAGGTCGATCCGGGATTCAAAACGGAAAACCTTCTGACGATGACAGTCTCGCTCCCTTCGGGGAAGTTCACTGAAGCGAGTCAGGTGGTCGAGTTCCACAAGCAACTCATCTCTCGCGTAGAGTCACTGCCCGGCGTTACGGGCGCGGGCACGGTCAACATACTCCCTCTGATCGGGGGCAATACGACGCGATTCTATGTCGAGGGCGAACCCGTCCCGCCACCGGGAGAAGAGACCGAATCCAACCTTCGCACCGCCGGTTCCAACTATTTTCGCGTAATGGGAATACCTCTAATCAAAGGCCGCCACTTCGATGAACGAGACAATGTGGACGCGCCCGGAGTGTTGATAGTAAACAAAACGCTCGCAGATCGCGTCCTGCCGGGCCGGGATATAGTAGGCCGTCGCCTTGCGTTTTCCGGCTTTAATATACCTCCTGTCGAGGTGGTCGGGGTCGTGGGCGATGTGAAGATAACGGGGCTTGACGATGAGATAAAGCCCGTCATCTATTCCCCCTTTCAGCAAGGCCCTTCTCTTACCACGAGTCTGGTTGTGCGCACAGGCTCTGACGCGGCGAATCTGGCCGCCGCTATCAGAAGCGAACTTCGTTCTATGGAGCCGGACATCACTCTGTTCGCAGTTCGCACGATGGAAGAGATGATAGCCGTCTCGCCTGCGACCTTCATGCGGCGATACCCGGCCCTTCTGATAGGCGTATTCGCTGCGGTCGCGTTGCTTCTCGCATCGATAGGTATCTACGGGGTGATCTCTTATTCAGTCGGCCAGCAGACGCACGACATAGGAGTTAGAGTGGCTCTCGGCGCTCGGACTTCAGACATAATCGGGATGGTCATGAAACAGGGCGCGGGGCTTGCGGTTGCGGGTGTCGCGCTCGGACTTGCAGGGGCATTTGCCGTGACACGTCTGCTTGAGAGCATGCTTTTCGAAGTGAGCGCCACTGACCCTGTGACATTCGCTTTGGTGCCTGCGTTGCTGATCGGAGTCGCTCTGCTTGCGTGCTACATCCCCGCGCGCCGGGCGGCCAAAGTAGACCCGATGGTGGCGCTCAGATATGAGTGAGTAAAAGGTAGGAAGGGAAAAGGCAAAAGTGAGAGCAGTTGCACCTTTACTTTTGCCTTTTTCCTCAACTCGGATCCTGGCCCAATCGTCGCAGCATATCTGCCAGGCGTGCCGCGCGCTGGCGTTCCTCCTCCAGCAACTTTTCGGCCTGCTCGGCGCGCTGGCGTTCCTGCTCGGCGCGCTGGCGTTCCT
>JAKEHD010000228.1 GCA_022615215.1 Blastocatellia bacterium | reverse complement strand
GAACGGACGAACATCCAGTCATCGGACAACTGGTAAGGAATGGCGATCTGATCTTCCGAAAACTCGATTTGCATAAGAACCTGACCTTCTGCCGATGGCGAAGAATAGCTCGAATCAACCGCCACGACCCTTGCGGCGAGGTCGATGACGAGGACACCGGCATCGCAAGGCTCAAGGTTTTCGCCCCTGTGAAATCCGTGAAACAGCGACCGGTCGTTATGCGGTTCGATGAACCTTTCCGATGCGAGGACCATCTCTTCGATGGTCTCAGGCTCGGCGGCGAGCGCGGCTATGACGAAATCGCCGAGGTCGGCGTGAATCTCGCCGTTTATGGTTTGCGTCCGGTCAGTTATGTTCAGGCGAATGAGCTTCATAAGACACCTCTTTCATTATGTCGAAATCTTCAATGTTTTTCGCTGCTTCACGTAGCGCGTGTTTGCGCCGTGTGTGAAGTATTTATGTGCCGCTTTTTGATACCGTTGGATTGCAAGCATCGCGGCACTTGGTAAGTGTTCAGAAAGGGATGAGATTTTTCACCACAGAGGCACGGAGGCACCGCAGATAATGAGACGATTCTGCGGTGTTCTCTGTGTCTCGGTGGTGAGTTTTTTTGCTTGTCTGAACACTTACCGATATTGATGTCCGTCATGTTACTGCTCATCGAAATCAATCTCTATGCCTTTGTCGCGCGCCCACCGCTGGATGTACTCTCTACGGCGCGAGCTTTCGTAATCGAACCACTGGTCGCGCTCTTTGGGAAAATCGAGCAGCGCATCTTTGAAACGCCGGAAAGGGCGACGGCCCGATAGCGCCCCGAAGAGAAGCTGCTGAAGGCGCGAACTGAGCGCCGTATCAATGAAATCCTGCATCCACTCGAAAGCCACGTGAGAAGGAATCTGCTCGATAAGCACATAAGGATTCTCGCCTGATGCATCTTCCTGATAATCGGCGGAAGCTTCGATTTGATTGTCTGCATCTTCGGGCAACTCGCCGAAAGCGTAGAGCACGCGCCTCGCGTCAGCGATTTGCGATTGCTGCCATTCGGGATAATCGGAGAGGTCTTCGCCATTGCTCAAGCCATCGGCGACATCCTGGCTGAAGGCGAGGATTTCCCCCGTGCGCTTATCGAGCCAGTATTGATGCTCATAGCTTGCGAAGAGAAACGCATCTTCAAGCTCGGAGTAAGAAACTTTCGGTGATGACATAGCAAATCACTGTCACGAAACAATAGGCATATATTGAGAGGATGTGAGTTGTCATGCCTGTATTGCTTCATTGAGAATGTCGATGTCACACGCAATCATTTCGTGTTTGAACTTAAGCGTCGGTGACGATCCGGTGTCCATAGTTACTCGCACGTGTTCGTATTCCCAATCCTCAGCGCCCTTGTCTTGCCAGACTCCATAAAGGCGTATTACATCAGTGGCCGATAATTGCAAGTCCAAGCGCCCATACAACACGGCCAACTGATAAAGCAAACGGCTCACATCTTCCCATCGTGAATGATAGCTATCGAGCAACTCGACGGGATAACAAACCCTTTGCCCCATAAGATTCGTGCGCCCGCTCGACTGAACGACAAACTCATTGTCAGAACTGAACAGCACTACCTTGCGCCCGGGCTTGGCCGCAAACCACTCGTAGGTGGCAATTATGATGAGGTCGGAATCAGGCGGCGCATTCGGCTTTTCACTCCCTGTCTCGATCACCTCGCAATTCTTGGAAGTGAGCAACTGATTCCACTCCGATAATGCCAATAGCCGCAACCGGTCGGTGAGCCGGTTTTGATTTTGAAAGACGGCGACCGCGTTGAGGTTTGGTAAAACAATTTTCAAAGCATTCAAAAATCCACCCAGGATTTTGCCTTCGCGGCAGTTGATCTCGTTTCTCACCTGCTTGGCAAGTACGAAATTGTAGCGCGGATCTCGCGGCGACTGCTGGCGTAGGAACTGGGAGTAGAGCCGGTTGCGCAGTGCGTTGTTGTCGAATGCGAAATAGTAAATGTCGCCGCCGTGCGCGGGATTGCTCTTCTGCGCCTGTGAGAGAAGCGCGCGAATCTCACCGAGGTTTTCCGGCGCAATCACTCCTGCTTGCCGAAAGCCGTCGCGCAATCTTCCGTAGTCAGGTATTTCGCTGGAAATCGCCCTGGCCAAATCATCTGCCGAAGCGATGTGGTCACGCACTGCGTTGCGGACATCATCGTATTCTCTGGCGCGAATGATGTCACGGATCTGAGCCATTCGCTGGCTGAGATCTAGCGTGAAAAGCCGGCAGTCCAGCATCGGCGCATACACTGTCACGTGATCGCCCAACCGGTTGAGCAGAACCATCAAGTGTTGTGCTTTGAGAAGCATGGCTGTTCACCGTTTCAAGAATTCCATCAGGTCATAAAGCTGCTGTTCGTGGCGTGGGATGAGCGGATGCGCTACGTCATTGTAACGCTGATCGAGCATATGGTTGTAATAAACTCTTTCAAGTTTAGGACTTTGTTGAATACCCAGCGCAATAGCAAAAGCCGACATATACTTGCGCCCTGGCGTTGTGTCCACAACAACCTGATCCGAACGTTGGCATTCTTCGGCCAGCACTTTTGCAAGCGTGTCATGGAATCCGAGGAAGTCATCTTCATTGATAGACTTCTGCTCAATAACTGGCTCATCAACTCCGAACCGAGGCAGGGTCGCTTGCAGGTATCGTTGAATAATGTTGATGCTGCGCTGCACGGACGCCTCGCTTGGAGAGGCCAGTAGAACCACTCGATGGGGTATTATCCCACGTTCACAAGCCTGCCATAGCGTGTTCACTACCGCCATTGGACTCCAGCCGACGACCGTGACCCAGCTACGCTCAACAATTGGAATCGTGTATTCCACAATTACGACATCTCCTTTGCTCTCCAAACAACGCGAGCATGTTTGAGAGGTGTTTTATGCTCAATTCGCCCTGCTTTATCAATTTGATCGCACTCACGAGTATCAGCGTTTCATTAGATTTCCGGCAACTCGTATATCAGAGGATCAATTCCACCATGGTCTGTTCGCGACCAATATAGGAATGCCTTTCTAGGCACAAATTCTTCTGTCGTTAATATTTTGAACACTTCGTCTGAATAATCCGAAACAGCCGTAATGTATCTTCTGTTATACTCGTCTTTGATCTCGCTACGCATAATGATAGTCTTGGGTATAAGCCTTCGGGTTTCTACTTCGTCAAGGAATCGAATAACAACTTCACGAATGACTTGAAGGGTTATTGAGTAAAAACGCTGTGCTTTTCTTGTTGGTTCCAGTTCAATAATCTCTCTTACCCACTTCAACAATTCTCCGTCATTCCTTTGCTCCAGGATGTGGGCTACTTCTTCGAAATTTGCAGATTGCTTTGTACGCCACTGGTTATAATCGATGTCATGCATGCCGATAGCACGTAAGGCCGATATCATAAACAACAAAGGATACCAATCATCACCTAAAAACTTCTGGTCTGAGAATCGACTGGTAAACCGCTCTCTTATATCATCAGCAAAGCCTCTTAAACGCTCAATGTTTTTGCACTTCTGAAGAACAAGGTTGTATTCATTTTGAGCAGATGTCAAATCCCCATAGGCATCGTTATACGATCTGTTGATTACCTTCAATGGAGAATTAGCCTTCTCGATAGCGACTTCAAGGTTCGCTTTTTTCTCCTTCAAAGAATTGACCCTTTCGAGAGCGGCTTCAAAGTTCTCCTTTTTCTTCTTCAAAGAATTGACCCTTTCGAGAGCGGCTTCAAAGTTCTCCTTTTTCTTCTTCAGAGAATTGACCCTTTCGAGAGCGGCTTCAAGATTTGTTTTTGAGAAAGGAACTCTTTTACGAGCCCATTCAAGGTTTTGCCTTAAGGAATCGACTGTTTTGCGAGTTGATTCAAGATCGTTCTTTTTACGATCATATTCATCATGGTGGTAGTGTTTATCTGCCTCAGCCTCTGCAAACTCTTTCTCAGCTTTGGCAAGAGCCTCCTTAGCCTCTGCCAACTTCTTCTCGACTCTTGGAATATCTTTCTCGGCTTCTGCAAAAGTATCCTTGTTCTCTTCAAGAACCTTCTCAGCATCTGCCAATTCCCTCTCAACATGCTTGGCATCTGCCAAATCCCTCTCAGCATCTGCAAAAAGCCGTTCGGCATCTGCCAAATCCCTCTCGACATCTGCAAGAAGCTGTTTGGCATCCGCCAAATCCCTCTCAGCATCTGGCACTGTAAGTTTTATTTCCGCTAACCTTGATTTGGCCTGCTCTACCTTTGTTGCTGCTTTATCCAGTTGGGCTTTCACATCAGCCAGACGCTCAACAAATAAACGAACCTCTATTTTTCGGAGACCAGCAATTACCTTACCGAGCATTAGCTTTTGCCTTTCGGCAATATAGGGCTTTAGGAGATCATCAGCTTCCAGTAATTTCGAGTAAAAGAAGAACATGGATTTTAATACTCTTTCCAGACACTCACAGATTGTCCCAATGTAGTTCTTAGATTCTGTCTCGTTAAGAAGTATCGGGTTAATGTCGTTGCATATCTGTTTGGCCCTAAGAATGGCTTGAAACGCTCCTCTAGGCATCACACGTCTGGGCAAGTTGGTTTTCTCTAATACAATATCAATCGCCTCTTTGGGATCTACACTCTCTGTTTTTTTGATCCATTCCCTGGACTTGGCTGCATCAACAATAGCTGTACCGATTGATTCATTATCAATATCAATTTTGAAACATTCAACCAAAACCTGATAAGGATCCTTATAAGAAACAAGTTCGATCAGGGCATCTTTCATTAATGGAGTCCGCATTTGAGCTCTTATGCGATTTAGGTTTTCTTCTGGGATTACTTCTGCTTGATGACACTCAAGGATAAACCTTTCAAATTCTACCATTGCATCTTGGGCGGTACGACCTTTAGATGATGAGTGCAGCATAACTGCCCTTCTTATCGTCTGCTTAGGTATTTCCTTCCACCTGGAGAATCAATTCTGCTTATGTATGTGCGTGCCAGCCTAACGGCCCAGCCCAACACAGTTGCCATTCTGTCATTTTGGTTGATACCTTTAAGATTCTTCTCGCAAATCTCTCGAATATTGCGGTAGTAATCAAGCGTGCGCCCGCTGCGCACGAATGCCCTTGCTTTGGGAAGGCGGCCCAGCAGCAGCCAGAAATCATTAACAGCATCCGGTTTCGCAAGCCGTGTCCGAAGGTAAGTGAACACCTTCGCCAACTCGTTGACATCGGTTCCTTTTTGCACAAGCTCGGATGCGATCCTGTGCGCGCGATCCCAGTCGTCGTCGGTCATCTTGTATCTGTCAGCGCCTGCGCCCATATTAACCTCTCAGTACAACCCTTGCGGACACTCTCGGTCGTTCGGGTATTTCAGAATCTCTTTCAGCCGGATGAGTTGATCTTCGAAAACCACCTTGTGCGATGCGAGTGTCATGTTTGCAGCCGCCTTGATGTACTCTCTCAACGAATCTCCCGTGTATGAATCCGAATTCGGCTCGTCGAATTCAAGGTAGGAAGCGGCTGACGAGCTTGCCGCCTTCAATTCTTCAATTCGCACTTCGACGGTTCCATAGCACGAAGGCTTCGCACCGCCGATTTTCAACCTGAATGGATATTTGTCTGAAAGTCCAAGAGCGATCAGCAACAGGCCTAGCTCTTCGTATTCCAGATTCTCGAACTGCAAGGTGAAATCAAACGTCGAGCCTTCGGGACATACTTCAATCGGCGTCGCTCCGCGCGCGCGCCGCCCGTGCATGAAGAACTTTCGCCCAGCCACCTGACCGTGAAGGAAGTAAGCTCGCCGTCTCGGGCTGGGCGCATAAAGCGCGGGGACCGTCTCGACTCGCGTTGCGTGTTTCCCTTTCGTGTCAGGATCGAGTGGCGCATCGCTGATTCGCACGTTACCCTGAAATCCCATAGCCCCGAATATGCGGCAGGCCACGCACAGTGAGTCTTTGCGGCGGCACTCGCCCAACCCTTGAGGGATTTCGTTGAATCGGGCGCGCGTCTTGCACAAACAGCTTGGCGAAATGGCTTCGACCACGCTGCGAATCACGCCTTTCAACGAAGAGCCAGGAATGATTGGAACATCGCCGGATCGCACCATCGCTTTGACCAGATCGGGGTTGCGGCCCCCGGTGGGCGGAAGCGGAATCCGCTCGCCAAGCTCCAACACGCCGGAGCCGACATGCACGTGCGAGGCGGCGACTATCTGACCGCGCATCTCGCCGGTCAGCATTCCTTTGTGAAACTGGTCGTGGCCGTGCGGGCGGTCTCTTTTAACCTCTTTCGGAAGCGGTACGAGCTTGTATGGCTTTTCCGCAGGCTCTTCGCGCCTTCCGCCGTAATCTCGATACTTACTCATCTGGTTTTACTCCTTTCTTCCGGGACTTGCGCCTTCAGCTTCGGTTTCAGGCGCGTGAACTGAGCCGCTCCCATCCTCGTGTCGCAATATACTTCATAGATGAGGAGCAACTCCTTGGGATACTCGACGCCCCTGGGCAAACGTGTTTCATGCGGTGTCCAGAACTTGGCCGGAGAGATGCTCTCGTCCCCGTCAGCTTCTTCGTGATCATAAGAAGTGACGGCAAATTCATCGTTGAGTTTATTGATCTGGAATTCGCTTGAATTTCCGGTTAGCTCATCGCGCAGTTCGGCGCTTTCGGTCAGCACGAGCGCGCTCAGTTTTTCGCCGCTCCGGGTTTTCCAGCAAATCTCTGCCCGCTCGCTGAAAGTGATTCCTTCGGCGAATCGTCTGGCCTGTCGCGCAATCGATTCGAGCGGGCCTGATTTGATTCCGCAAATCTCCACCGGGCTTCTGAGCAGATAGAAAATCGTCCCGTCGCCATGAGCGCGCCTGAGAAGATCGCTCAACTGATCAAAGCTCAATCCTTCCACAGTCGCCGCGTATCCGGTTTTTGCAATTGCCGTGTCGCCCATCATTTCACCTTTCACGCTGCGTCTCGCGCTTCCAGCTTTTGACGCACTCGCGCCAGAGGTTGCGAATCTCCTCATCGCCCTCAAGCGATTGCACGACGCCATAGCCATAATCGTCTTCATCGGTCCTGACCGCTGCCGCGACGCGATCATCCGCGCGATAACCGTACTTATCATCTGAAGCGAAACAGCCCGCGCCGAGCACATCCGACCACGCGCCCATTTCTTTGCCCAACAGCGACTCTATAGCGCGCTCGCCTTTTACGGCTCCGGGATAATGAAAGGTGATTTTGCCGATGCGCATAGAGACGTTTCCCATGCCGCGAGATTTGGCGAATCCCAGCCCGACGCGGTGACAGTCGAAATCGCGGATGGCGAGCGCGAGCAGCCCTAATTGAGTAGTCGTGAAGTTCTTCAGATGAATCGCAGTTTGAAACTCGCCCCGCGTCACGACCTGATAGTTGAAAGGCCCGACGGCGACCGAGCCGAAGACGCGATCAATCGCAACGCCGTTGCGCTCTTCGGTCTGCTCGATGGTGATAGGTTCCTCCGGGTAAGCGTCCTCGATGCGGAAATGCGAAGACATCTCAGTGCTGCCGAACAAGCGGCAGATGGTGCAGGATTGGATGTAGGTGTCTTCGGCGCTGTCGTTGTGTTTGCGGCAGTCACTTTTGCTGCTTAACGGGTCGCAGGCCCAGACGCCATCGTTCGTTTTTGACGAACTTCCGACGGTTCGGACGATGCGCTCGCAATGAGCGCGTAGCGCGCCTTTAAGCGACGAGCCGGGCAGATAGATAGTCTTGCCTTTCGCGTAGTAAGTCTCGACGAATTCCATATCGGGCTTGGTTGGATCGCCGCCTTCTTTGCCGGACTTAATGAGAATAGGCCCGGCGGGAGCGATGACCATTTCGATTGATGCGGTGTTGACGACTCTCTTATGCATGACTGCCTTCCTCTTTCTTTTTCAATGCGCCCCGCACTTCCTTGCGGAAATCGGATCGCCACTCTTCTATTCTTTCAGGGCTGATGCCGCCGCCGCCGCTGCCTGCGATGATGGCATCAAGCAGGGCGTCTTTGTCTTCGGAGTTGATATAGTTTTGCTCTGTGAGGTGAAGCTTAACGAGACCAAGCCCGCGACTGCGCGCGCCGCCAATGGCGATGTCGCCCGTTTGAAAAGGTCGTAGCCCCGCAATCAGCATCCCCAACTGCCAGTCTTCTGCGTTTTCAACAATGGCAGTGAAGCCGAATCGCGCGCCTGCAGGCACGACCTCAAAATCATATAGCTTGCCTTCAGCAGCGACTTCCTTGCCGCGATCAATCGCCACGCCGTTTCTTTCCTGGAACTGGCCGAACCAGGTTTCTTCAACGACAAGCAAATCGCGCACTTGCAATCTTGAAGCGAGCCACGGAGAGCCGAAAAGCTGGCAGATCAAACAGGAATTTGCGATCACCAGACGGGCGACTTCACTGTCTTCCCGGTTTCGGTCGTACTCGTCTTTTTTGAGCGACTCAATTCCTATTTTGCCTTTTCTGCTTTTGCCGGAAACGATGCACCACTCTTCGTTATTGGTGGGGTTGCAGACTAACGAAACCTGCTCGCCCAGAATGCCGCGCAGCATCGCTTCGGTGTGAGAGCGCAATACACCCTTGAAACTCGAACCGGGGATGTAGGGGCGACCAAGCGCGTCCTTCACTACAGGCAAATCAGGCTCAGTCGGCAATGTAGACTTGCTCGCGCCGATGCGAATTGCCGTGAGCGTTTCAACCTCACCTTTCAATGTCAACCGGGAAGTGAATTCATGAAACATCATCGCCCTCCTTTTATTCTCTCCTGCTCGTAAGCCCATTTCAGATAGGTGTGGTAGCGGCTCAGATAGCCCAGATATAACCGAATCAGCTTTATATGCACCTGGTCGCGGTCGGGCACCTTGACGCTGACGTTTTTTAGAATGCTTTCGAGTATCTTGTCGGACATTTTTGAAAGATTCTCGATCCGAGTCGCAAGCTCATCAGCAAAGACATTCTTGGGCTGATTGCCCTTCGACTGGCGCGACCAGATTTCGTTTCTCGTGCTGCGACCGAGTTGATAGCGAATAAAGTTGATCACCTCTTCCGGGTCGGAATTGGCTTCGTTGGCGACCGACATAACGTTCTTCAACGGCGCGCGCTCAGATACCTTCCCAATCTCATAGCTGTCGGCCAATCCCTGAAGGTCTCGGATTAACTCGCCCTTGTGCTTGCCAATGAAGTGGTCTATCTGCAAAGCAAGATGTGCCTCCTGCTGGCGTGCTGATTCATTTGCCGTGCTGCTCATAGATTCTTTTCCTCCCAAATGATTTGACCGGGCATGGTCAGATGGAACTCATCGCACACTTTGACTTGCCCGAAACCTTCCAATCGTCGCGCGCCTATGCCTCTGCGCTCAAGTTCTGCGAGCTTCTCTGTCCACTCATTCAAATTCTCGCGCGGCGTGCGATAGACGAAAACACTGCCTGCCGTCGTCGCAACGTCGACATCCTTCGGCAGCCCGTGGGCGGCGTTCCATCCTGAGCGATAGGTGTAGCTCGCATAGCTGCGCACGATCTCAACCATCTCGCTACACTTGGCTTCACGTTGCAGGCAGGCGGCGGACAAAACCATCGTGGGTCGCCAGCCTGTTTCGTCAAAAAGAATGGCATCCGATTGCAGATCAATCGTGAAATAAGCCCATTCGCCGGGCGCTTTGATTTCGCCAAGCGGCTCGCGCGGCAATCGCCCGTAAAGTGACCACCGCTCCGTCAAACAGGCGTTGAAGGTGATGATGCGCTTCCTGATTTCATCAATGCTTACGGGCGGATGCTTACGGGCTTTGATTCCCACTTTGCCCAGCCCGCGCGACAGCCCGCCTCCGAGATGTTGAATGCGAGAAAGCAGCTTCTCGCAGTCTTCCGCGAGATGAACCGCAACATCAAGAGTGGCGACGAATCGCGACGGCGGCTTTTCTTGATCGCCCTCGCGTTCGTTACTCGACTCACCGTTGACCGTTTTCCTTGCAGCCTTTTCGACCGGCACGGTTTCAGATAAGACGGACAGTGAGTAGAGCAATTCGTCTTCGGCGGTGAGTCGGCGACGATTGATGGCAACTCGCGTCAGAAGTCTTTGCGGCACTTTTTCCTCGACGAGCCGCTTTGCGCCGTCTCCGTTTTGAATGATGGAATAAAAGCCTGATATCGAATCGACGCGGCCTTCGTCGTCTTCGCAGTAGACGCACCTCGGAGCGTAAGGAATCGTGACGTTCAACTCTTCACAGCAAAGCCTGTCAATCAGCGTGTCGAAGACTCCATGCGAACTGTCTTCGCGGTCATCAGGTTTCAGGAATCCCCTTTTGCTCTTGCATGTCTGCGCCGTCGTTGGAAGAAGAAACGGCCCGGCGCGATGCTCGACCAAAGGGTAGGCATTGTGAAAGATTGCAGCTTCGTGCTCGCGCAGGAACAGATCGCAGAAATCGCAATCCATCGGCTGGCCGTTGTCATCGACGCATTGGCTCAGGTGATTCTCGCCCGTGTGCTTCCGGTACAGACTGAGAATTGTTTCGGCCAGCGCGCCGCGAATCAAACCACCGGAAATAAATCCCAGGGCTTCAGCGTTGCGACCTGTGGGCTTGCGGTCGCCAACAGCGAGCGGCGATTGGGCCTGAATTTCTACGATCAACCTGGCGCGTTTCGCTTCTTCCATATTGCTCACCATTCGATACTCATTTTCAAATCAGCCCTTCACAAATCACGCGAAGCCAGCCCGCGCCGCCGGTCTTGCCGCCTCCCAGCGCGTGAATTTGCGCGAACGCAGCAACAAGCATCTTTTTCTCTTCTGTCGTGAGCGCGCGCGAGACAGTCAGCGTCCCTGTGAAGTCAAGCTCTCCGCCGACGGGCGCGGTCTCTATGAAGAAAAGTTTTTTGTCTTCGGCGGTGCTGCGACGGCGATTGATTGCGACGCGATTGCGTATCGTCTCGACAGGAACGGCCTTTTCCCAAACTAGATCGGAGATCAGCAGCACGCTCTGCTTTTCCGGGTTCCCGAATAACCGGCAGACAGCGCAAAACAAATGCGCAGTTTTCAGGACTTCATCTCTGATTTGCCCGTATTCATCGGGGAAATCGGCGCGAATGCCCTTGCGAATATCAATCGCTCTTTCTTCGTCTTTGCGGCTGTTGTGCTGAGGACACATCAATTCGGCGCGGGGACTTTCGCAAACCGTTTTGCCGAGCGCGCGCGCCAGCTTTTCGCACTCGTGCCTCAGCCGGCCTTTCAAATGAGAGCCGGGGATGATGAACCGATCTCGCCCGTCTTTAACCACAGGCTTGTCGGCAAGCGTCGAACCAACGCCTGCCGCACCGACGCTCAAGCCGGTCTCAATCTTCGCCCTTATCGCGTACTGCGTCCTGAGATCTTCCTTCAGTAGCTCACTCAGCTTGATTGCCATTGTCATCTCCTGCGGCAAAGTCGTAGATTTCAACCAGGTCGTAAATCAACGTCTCGAAAGTTTTGGGCACAGCGTCCTTGACTTCTCGCCAGGGATGAAGCCACTCGGCAGCCTTGCCCCACCATGGCATTTCAAAATGCTCTCGCATGACTTGCGCCACCTCATTTTTTGCTCGTGCGCGGAAGTAAAGATAGTTGAGCATGGAGGTCATCCGGCCCTGATGGGGATCGAGCGCATCGTTTCGCAGGCTGTAAAGCTGCGAGCGGGGAAATTGTTTCTGCGGGTTCTTAAATTCGCGCGAGGTTTTGAGAAGCCCTCTCAACTCATGAAGCGTGTATGGCCGGGCATAAAGTTTAATTCTTTCGCCGCCATTTTCTTCGCGCTCTAAAACCGATTTGCGGAACGAGCCGACATCGGAGGTGATTCCGGTGACTGACTTGAGCGCCATGAAATCAATCGTGCCTCCGCGGTAGCCGCACTTCTTGAGAGTCTTCGCATACTGCTTTGCAGATTTGAGCAGTTGTTCCGCGAGTTGCTCCATGAAATAAACAGGCGTATGGCAATCGGCGATGACCACTCCCGCCGAAAGGCTCACTGCCGGTTGAGCGCAATCAGCCTCTTCTTCATACTCATCCGGGCAGTATCTCTGCGAGCATTTTAATTGTTTGCCCTTGCGCTCGACGCTTTCCCTGTAGACCCATTTGCTGCGGAAAGCTTCTTCGAGATTCGAGCCGATTTGCAGGGCGATTTCCAGGGCACGGTCTCCCGGCACGAACAACATAAAGTCGTCGCCGCCGATACTCAGGATTTCGAATGGGTGAACGGTGATCTTACCTTCGCCATCGGCGAATAGCTTTTTAACCTTATCGGGGCGTTCCTCATTTGGAGTTCGTTTGTGAGGCCGCAATACACTTGCCAGCGCACGAAAGACCGCTGCCTGATTCGCCTCGAAAAGACGTTGCGCAAATTGGCGATACTCAATGGCGGTTTGAATCTGTTCGATGATTGAGCCAACATTGTTTCCATCCGCATAGATTAATCCAACGAAGTTATTATCATCGGCTATCTCAGCCAGATCCTGAGCCGGAAGCACACTACCTTTACGATAATTCCAATAGCGTTCACTCAGCTTGTTCTCCTTGTCAATAAACCGTATGAACCTGTCAACCCAATCAGTGATTTCATCCATCCAGTCCTGGCTTCTTTGTGGGGGCCAATCAATGAAATCTCTAAGCCGCCTCAGCGCATTAGGATACTGCTCTTTTGAGCGCGAGCTTTCAGAAAGTCTCCCGGCCAGCCGTTTCCGGGCGCAAGCGGCGCATAAATACTTCTCCGAATCTTTCGGCTCGCGAACTATGGCCGGGCGTCGCTCACAACTTGAGCAGCGTCGGGCCTGCGGCAACGTCTCGTACTGCGGAGGATAAGCGCGCGACGGGCGGGGCTTGACTTCGATTCCGTTGTTGCGCGAATCAAGGGTATTTCCGTTTCGGCGATGATGCTGCTTGATGGCCAGCGCCGCGCCAAGCTCTCCGAAGCACTTCTTTTTATAGAACTCTCCGCGCGACTCCTCTTCATCAAACGGTCTGACAGATCTGTCTTTCTTCAGCCGATATGCTGGATCGATCAATGGGCGCAAATCGTTCTTACACCCTTCAATGCACTCTCCAACCCAGTACGCTTCCGGTCTCAAGCCGTAATGCAATTCGATCAAATCGAAGCTTTCACATACAGCAACAGAGTTCGCTACAAGTGTTTCGCTCGTATAGATGTTTTCAATCTCCTGCGCCAGTTCGGAAGCTATCGAGACGGGCGCAAACGCCAACACGTTTCCGCCGTTGGCATAGATGACACATTCAGGCGCGTTGACGCTCAAGCCGGTTCGATTCTTGAAGTGGCGACGAACCTCATTTGCTCGCTGTTGTTTCTCGGATTGTCCACCGCCAAAGAGTGCAGGCACGTCTTCCAGGTTGATTCGATCCAGCAGAGTCGAAGCGCCGCGAATCTCAGGAAGCCGGGCCGACTCCAGGAAGTAGCTTTTGATCTTCGTCGCGCCACCCAACACCAATGCGATACGCGGCGAGCCGATGGACTCGGCTACGCGAACAAGAGGGTGACTGCTAAAATCCGCCTTGCTTTTAATTGTATCAATCGCGTTGTCTATGTCGTTGGTGTCAGTCGGGTCGGGCTGTTGCCATTGACCGTTTTCGATTTTAAGTCTATTTGAACAAACCAAGCTTGCGCAGTAAAGCAGGTTTTCAAGCGTAACTTCACTGCCTGCTATCGGCTCAGGTCGTATTGGCAATACGTCTTCTGCGCAATTCCAAATAGCCGTGTGTAACGCCTCAGCTTCTTGCCGTACTCGCTCATAGATGTCCTTGAGCTTGGGATGATACTCGATGCCATCCGGCAGATTGACTATCTCGTAGAGTTCGAGCGTCATTGCTGAGAGCCGCAATCGGTTCATTGCGTCAGGCTCAACAGTATCATCACGCCCGTAAGTAAGGCAGTAAGCCACAGCCGAGCACATCAACGCCCGGTCGGCAATAGTAGCGCCCGAAAGATTGAAGCTCGGCAGCAAACAAAAGGTTTCATAGTTGAATTCGCTTTCAGCTTCAGGAATCGTGGGCAACTTTTCGGGCGCAAGCAACTCATAAACTTTTTGTGTAATGCTTTCTAGCGTCGAAGCGTTGCTCTTCCATCCGTTGTCATAGGCGGTCTTTTTTACTACAGCTTTCCAATGCTGCTCTGGAATGGCTCGGCGGTCTTTTGTGATTATATCTCGCCAGATAAATAGTGAGTCGCCATGCGATTCCTCAAACTCTCTGTTCCAGAGATATGTTTTGTTTGTCATTGCTCTCGATCTCCTTAAAGCGTTCCACGCCTATCAGCCACCTGCGAAAGCTTTGATGACAGCTTACCAACGAACTGTCTTTGCCTCACTAGGAGCAACCTCTTGAATAGTGCAGCCTGCATACCCAACGTCCGATGAAGCCGCCGAGATTTATATCTCTCCATATCTCTTGTGTCAATTCGTAGCCGAACAGTATACAGGCTTTTCAGCAAGAATGCCGGTTCGGCAACCTTGCTCAATTCTCTTCAAGCCAAAGCCTACTTCGTTTCGTCCTCGAATTTTTCGCTCAACTCGGCTTCGATCTCTTCGATGGTCGGCAGGCTTCCGCGCAGGTTCTCAGGCAATACCCGCGTCAATTCGTAAGCCGATACGCCTATCGGTTTGTCAATATCGCGCAAGGCATATTCGGCTACAAGTTCGTTGCGATTGCCACACAACAAAAGTCCTATCGTCGGCGCGTCCGCCTCATGCCGCAACATATCGTCAACCGCAGACAGATAAAAATTCAGCTTGCCGAGATATTCCGGGCGAAACTCCGTCGCTTTCAATTCCAGCACTACGAAACATCGCAGCTTCAAGTGATAAAACAACTGATCAATGTAGAAATCTTCGCCGCCGACTTCCAGATGATACTGGCTGCCCACGAAGGCGAAGCCCGCGCCCAGTTCCAACAGGTAAGCGCGAAGGTGCTCCATCATCGCTCGCTCGATGTCGCGTTCGTGCGCTTCTTTGCCGAGTCCGAGGAAATCGAAGTTATACGGATCCTTCAAGAGATTCTGCGCCAGATCCGATTGCGGTTTGGGCAGGGTCAACTCGAAATTCGTCAGCGCCTTGCCCTGCCGCTCGTACAATCTGCTCTGAATCTGCAACGCCAAAATATTGCGGCTCCAGCCGTTGGCTATCGTTTCTCGAATGTAAAACTCGCGCTCCGCCGAGTCTTTGACCTTATCCAAAATGCGAACATTGTGTCCCCACGGAATTTGTCCAACAACCTGTTGGACAAATTGCTCATCCGGGTAAGCCTCTGCAAAAGCTCGCATATACAGCAGGTTTGTCCGCGACAAGCCTTTCATTTCGGGAAACTCCGCTCTCAGGTCGCGCGACAATCGCTCAATGACTTTCGCGCCCCAGCCCTCCGACTCCTGACGCTGCAATATATCGCGCCCGATCTGCCAGTACAACGATACAAGCTCCCGATTGACCGCCAATGCCGCGCGAATCTGCGCTTGACGGATGCGAAGCTTGAGTTCGCTCAAAAAATCGCCGTACCATTCGATTGTCAGTTCGTCGCTCATTGCACCAATCTCAAATCGTCCCTCTTAGGCTTTTGCCGTTTATACTGCGCGCGGCAGGAATCAAGGGTTTCCCTCAATACCATAAATGCGGAAACGCTTGCAGGCAGTCGGCCTGCGCTCCCAGGAAAACTTTCATTTTATCCCGCGCGCAGTTTATTACAGATTGACTACTGCTTCAACATTCATATCCAACACCCTCACGGCCCTTCTACCTGTCGCACAAGGCCGCCGATCAGGGCCGATAAGAATAACAGCATATTGTGTATAATGACAATCACCCAAATCGCTGTGGCGATGATCGCGGCGATTGCCCCCAATATCGGTTCGCTCGCGAGGCTCGCTGCTATCGCTCCTATGCCGAATATCATCAGCGAGAGCAGTACCGCTGGCAACACAGCCGCAATCAGCGCCCTGCGAGAAGTTCCCGCGCGGCGGCCTCCGAAATAGCCGCCTATTACCGGGCCGATGAATGGGCCTATCACAGGTATCCATCCCAACACGAACGTCAGCACGAATGACAGCCCGAACATCCACGCCATCGCGCCTATTATGCTCGACCGCCCGTGCAGCAATCTCTCTGCTACTTGCCTCGGCTCCACCTGTTGCAAATTGTTTATTGCTTTCCTGGGTTGCATCGCTTCACCTCGCCGATTCCGGCGTCCCTATATCTTATAGACGCCATTCGCTCCCTTTTTTATTCACTCTTTAATTTTTATTTTGCCAGCTTCAACGGCTTGCCCGGTTTTAGCTCGCCAATCACCTCTTGCATCTCCGCTAATTCACTCTCCAACTGATGGCGCTCACGGTCGTCTTCTTCCAACTCGTCGATTGCAGGACCGAGCGCCTCGCGGCAATATCGCTCTATCTGATCGCGCATCGCATCGCGCCCATGCAGGTTGAATAGCTCCAGCAATCTTTCGCGCACCGCCTTCACCTGGTGATCGACGTCAACGAATTTCTGCATCGCCTCCGCGCGATTATCATCATCGAGCATATCTTCAATCGCAGGCGCGGCGGGCGCACGGAGCGGACCCGAAAGCGGCGATGCCTCAAGCAGAGGGATGGTCTTCCAATCGGGCGTATCCTGGCGCGATGTGCCCGCAAACGTATATCGCCGCCGCGGGTCGAGATAATATGCCGCGCCGCGAACCGCGATCATCTCGTAAGCTATGCCCAATCCAAAAACACGCCGCTCGTATTTGCTCGGATCGGGAATAGGCTCAGGCAGCCTCCGCCACTCCTCGCGCAGATGAACGGGAAAGGGCGCGCTCTCGATGGCCTGCCAGTACTCTCTGAAGTAAACCTGATCCTGCGCGTGCCAGTAGTACGAAGCCCCGTGCGCGATGCGCGAAATCAATATCACAGAGTCCTGTCCCGTAGGCACGACGTGCGGCAGCACCTCTCCGCGTTGAGCCGCCGCATGACCTTCGAGGTACTTCTTCACCGCCGCATGCTCGTCTTCCAGTCCTACAAGCAGCACTTCGGTCGGGAACTGATTGCCCGGCACCCGAATATCCCAGAAGGGCAAGCAAAATCGCAGCCCTTCGCCTACGCGGTCGGTCAGGCCGCCTCCACCGTTGTGCGTGTGAAATAGATCGATCATCTCCGCCAGGCTGTCGCGGTTCGTGCCCCGCAGAATATCCTGCGCATACTGGTCGTGAAACCTCTGGCGAATCCGGTCGCGGTCGCTGCGGCTTTCGAGCGATTCGAGCGCAGGCTCCGATTCCGGCAGCAGCCACTTCATCACCTCTTCAGCAGCCTTGCGTGCGTGCATCTGATGATACTGCTCTACGTAATCGGCGGTGACATCGCGGCGCATGGTATTCCCGCCGACGAACGGGCTGCGCTTGACTTCGGCGGTCAGATCATTCAGTTCCTCAAGCAACAGACGGCCGGACGTTTCAAGGCCGCTCTTGATCCGTTCGAGCCGGTCTCTGAAATCTGCCAGTCGCGCGACCGATTCGGCGTACATCGCTGCGGCAATGTCGCGCGACTCTTCGGCCAGACGGTTTTCAACCGCTTTGTTGTAGTTGCTCAAAAAGCGGTCTCGCTGAGTCTGTGCGTTGCGATTCAATTCGTGAAGTTGCCGCGCGCGATTCTCTTCGTCGGCAGCGCCCGGTCGCCACAATCCGAACGTGACAGCGAATCCGAACATCTTCCACAGGCGAGAAAACATCCCGGCTCGCTCAGCCGCGCTCTGTAACTCGCTCAACTGCTGTCCGATGTTCACAAGAGCGATTCTTGCGCCTTCCGCTTCCTTATAGTGTCGCTGCGCCTGCGCGCGATGCTGCTGATGTTCATCGCGCATCAAAGATTCGTAAGCGCGCATGCTCGCAAGCAAAGCCTCCACAAGGTCGAGCGCCCCGGCCACGCCGCTCCGGCGCAGGCGCTCGTCCATGATCTCATCAATATCGGCGAGGATGCCGCGCTCACCGTCTGTGCCTTCGAGCCTGGCGCGAGCGCGGCGCTCCATCTGAGATCGCAACTCAGTAGCGCGTCGCAGCCAGAATGCGTCGAACCTGGCCCACAACTCGCCCGCAAATCTGACATGATCGGGACGCTCGTCCGAATAGGCCCTTGTGACAAGCTCCTGGCTCACTTCGCGGCCGGCGATGAGCGCACTAACCCGCGTCACGGTCTCGGATTCGTCGAGGAGGTGTCGGCTCACGAACTCTGCAACGGCTCTTTCCATTTCATCGGTCGTCAATACGTTGCCCAGCAAACGGTCGCGCACGGTCAGGTAGGCGGACTTGAGGCTGGCAAGATCGACGATCTTCTCGCGGTTGAAAGAGATCCTATGATTGCCGAATCCGCTGTAGCGGCGGCCCGTGTTGTAAACCTTGTCGCGTTCGATTCCTGAAACCGTATTGAGGTTCACGCGAATGCTGTCGCTACGCGCGCCGAAAGGCGTGCCGATTTCGAGAAACAACTGAGCGGCTATCTGATCGTAGACCTCTTTTTCGTCGTTGAGCGTCCCGCGCTGATGGCGATTGTCAACCATATAGCAGAGATCGAAGAGCGGCGCAGTCGGCGTGACTGAGCGGCTGATGGGAGCGGGAAAGCGAAACTTCATCTTCGATTTGTCGACGCTGTGCATAAGGTAGTCCATCTCCTTTACAGCAGCATGGGTGTTGGCGCAGACTTTGCTCCAGTTTTCGCGCGGAACGATATCGGCGTAGACCGACGGCAGCGTCAGTACGCCTATGAGATTGAGGCGCGGGAAGCGGCTGCCTGCCAGTTCCCTGAGCGCGACCGCCGCGTCAATGAACGAGCCTGCTCCCTGCCCGCCGCACACGGACGAAACCAGATAGACCACCGGGTCGGCCTCAACGTTGAAGTCGAACCGCTGTATAGCCTCAAGCAAGGTCTGAATCTTCTGGCACTGATCGAAGAAGTGGTCTATGCGGCGCGCGAAAAAGGCGAACGATTTATAAAATGCGGTTCGTCCGAGCACGCGAATCTGGCCCGCTCCATCCTGCCGGTCAAGCAATCCAATGTCGACCACAGGCGACAGCCATTCGTGAATCTCAGGGTATGCTCCGGGATTTTCGCGCACGTCTGAGAAGGGCACCTGCGGATCGTAAAGCGGTACTCGCTCAAGCTCGGTCAACGCGGGAAGCGGCGTCCAGCTCTGATCGCTGAAAGTCTCTTCGTCTGTGTCAACCACAAGGAAGTTGAGCAGCGTCGGCATATCGCCATACTGTTCGCAGACGAGTTGCTTCAATCGCCGGACAACCTGATTGCCCGTCCCGCCAAGCCCGACGACGATGGCTGGTTTGAGCATGGGTTTTCTGCCGTTGCTAGACATTATAACTACCTCCTGCTTGAGCCGATTCGTATTCGGCCCGTGTGCGCAATCGCTCGTTGGCGTACCGGAGCCGCCACTTGCTGTCAATCTCAATCACGTCTCTGTCGCAAAGAACCGTCCTTGATGACGGTCGCATTTCGCCGCCCGACTCGTAAGCGAGCCTGTGGCCGACGGCGGCTTCTATTTGAAACTCTACCTTCCCGGATTCGGCGTCATCACGGGAAGCCCCGATGAGATGGCCCGACACGCGCGCAACACCCTCTCCCGATTCATCGCCCGTCGAGACGACTTCGAGTCCGCCGCCATCAGCGATAACGAGAGCGAGGTCTTGCTCGTTGAAACTCGCCAGGTCCAGACTGCCGTCCGGCTCAACCTCATCAACAGGCCAAATCTTTAACTTGCCTGCGAGCGAGCGGCGCTCCTCCTGGCGTTCGCTTATCTCTTCCCGGCGACGGGTTGCTCGCTTTACTATTGCTGCCACTGCCGTCACGGCTGCCGCAATCGCCAGCAATGCCACAATAAGAGTTCTGTACGAGGTGCCATAAGAGCGGCGCAGAGTGACGGATAAAAAAGGAGAATTAACGACGATCCGGCCTGGGTCAACCTCGATCTCGTCTAGCGCCGTCTCGTTAAGAAAACGGACGACGGGAACAAGCACTAGAGAGGCCCGATAAGACTGCTCGGCTTCGCCTATATGCCAGCCCTGACTCTCCGCCTGCAATGAGCCTTTGACCTTCAACAGCAATTCTTTTCCCGGCTCAATCGCTGCATCGGCAGCAGCGCCCTCAAGAACGCAAAGGATTTCCTTGCTGGAAGAGTCGCCGCTTGAGGAAAAAAGTCTTCCTTGCCTGATCTCGATTCGCTCCAGCTTTACGGGAAGGTGATCGTAGCCATTTCGAATCGTCAGCGGCAGATCGAAATCGCTCGCGTATTCGTCAACAGAGTTTTTTGCCAGCCGCGCTTCGACAGTTCCTTCATTCATCTCTTGCTCTATTGCCTGGCGCAGCCCTGTGCGCTTCAACCGTTCGCGCACCCGCCGCAGCGTGTTTGCAACCTGAGACGCGCCGCCCACGATAAGCTCGACATTCTGTGCAGGAAATACCCGGCGCAGCACGGCGATGTCGGTCTGTCGCCCGATGCCGAATCCATAGACGACGACCGAACGCTTACGGCAAAGCGCCTGCGCTCGCCGCTCGATTTCCTGCCAGTCCGGGTCGTCGGCAAAGTCGCGGCTGTAAGGGCTTCCCGAGGCCGGTTGGTGAAGCCCGTCTGTCAATAAAAATAATGCCTGCACGCGGCTCGCGCCTTCTCGTTCGAGAAACTCTACGCCCTTCGAAATAGCCAGTCCCAGGTCGGTGTGATTGAATAAAGGCTCTTGAGGCAGATGGTCTTCTATCGCTGCCGCCGTCTGGCTGCCTTTTCCTTCCAGCGGATTGCTGACCACGTCGCCGAAAACGCGTATATGTACGTTCTCGCCGTCTGTGAGCGCGGGAACAAAATCAACGATTGCCTGCCTCACATCGCGGTACTCGTTGTCTTTCATGCTGCGCGATGCATCGAGCAAGACGGCAATATCTGCCGAAGGCAAATCGATTTGAAACTTATGGTAGAGATCGTCAAGCGTCGCGGCACCGGATGACCGTCTCAGCAAAGCGAGGAGAATAATCATCGCCAGCAGCGACAGGCGGATGAACTGACCGCTGATGGATGTTGTTAATGTAGATGCCGTTAATAATGGCTGCCTCTTTATTTCAATATCTCTCATAAGAAATATGAAACCATGTCTTCTGTCAAAGTAGGAGTCTGGCAACCTTGCCGAAACCTTGCCGCTCTACTGCGCAATCTCATACTTCCCAAGCCCGAAGCTCGTGCCTGCCCCTACGTGCAGTATCTCTCCCGCCGCGATTAGAGGCAGGAAGTCTGCTATCGCTTCACCATTGTATTCGACCTCGCCTGCAAATCCTCCGAGTTTCATCTTCGTCTTCTGGCGGTTCGAATATCGCTCCCAATCCCACCAGAGCAGTTCGCTCGAACCCGTTCCTATCGTCGCCGCCCGCTCTATCAATGCGCG
>JAKEHD010000227.1 GCA_022615215.1 Blastocatellia bacterium | reverse complement strand
TCGTGAAATCTGCGCTGATTTTCGACTACGCGCAGGCAGCTTGATTGCACAAGTCTGGTATTATCAACAAATATGATTTCATGCCTCCCGTGAACGCTTACCTTCAAGGTTATGCTGCCGCTCTCGCCGCCGTATGACGAAAGTATAAGCGATGGCGGCGATGATGATGCCAGCGAGGTCTGCTGCAAGGTCTTGAACCGTATCTCGCGGCGTCCAGATTCGTTGGCCGCCGAACAATCGCTCGTCGAGCAACTCCGTGATTTCATAGTAAGCCGCCAAACTGAAAGTCGTCGTCACCGAAAAGAAGGTGACGAATCCCAGAGACAGCCTGTGACCGAAACGCTCGATCAACGCCCTGAGCAGCCACATGACCGGGATGAACGAGAGCGCGCTCGCAGTGAAATGGGTAATCGTATCGTAAGGGATCGTGGCAATCCTCTGGCTGAAAAGTCCGAACTGATTGCCGATCATATCTATTACGACGGAGATCACAAGGCAAAGGAGCACTTTCAGGGGCATCCTGATCTTCAATCTCAATCGGAGATAGTAATAAAACGAAGCCAGGATGCCCCCTGTAAACAAGGCGTTGACCGCAGGCGCGCGGTACGGGAGCCTGAGCAGCAAACCCGTGCAGGCGGCGAGCGCCAGCATCCCCACAAGCAGCGCCTCGCCTTTACCCGGCCGCAGCCGTGCCGGTCGCTTCGTCGCCGGCCGGGCTTCAGCCTGATCGGGGCGCTCTGTGATGGAGACAATTTCATAGGACATACGTTCCGCCTTTCCCGGTTCAGTCGCGTCTTTCAACCGACCTTATAAATTTTAACAGACCCCATGCCCGATTGCGCGCCTGCCTCGGTCAAACATTTTTAGAATTCCGGTTAGCCTGACCCGCTTGCCGCACTGGCGGCAGCGCCGGTTTCTGTCTCATCAGCAGGCTGATGAGATGGAGCCTCCGCTCGCTGTTTTATGCCGAGCATCATCTTTCGCTCCATAACGAAATGCGCAGGCTCAAGAAGAGCGTAATTCGCGAGCCAGCTAACGAGTCCCGGCTCTCGATTCCATCGGCCGCGCATGAGCAAACGTGTGGTGTTTTCGTCAACCTCTTTGAGATAGAACCCCCAGGTTCCCGCGTTTATGCCCTTCTCTTCCTCTTCGTCCGACGTGTTGCCGAGCACTATCGCCCGATACGGCTCAACTAAAATCACAGGCAAGGGCGGCGCTTTCGGGTGTAGCCACACCACGTCTCCCACGCGAAGAGTCTGCCATTCAGGGATAACGCGGTCTGCGTTGTACATATCACAGCCGACGAGGTTTTCGAGCCAAGCGTAGCTGTAGAATCCGCCCCTGGTCTGCCCCACCTGCACGAGCCAGGGCCAGACCTCGGAGACCGGCGCATCAATCGTGATCGCGTGAGTAGCCTCGCTCTCCGGGTGCGGCACGAATTCATCGCCGGGCAAGGTCTCGTCAGTCTCGTCATCGGTCGCGCCCCATCGCAGGTGCCAGGGGCGCAACAGGAAAGCATAAGCGGCGAGCGCCCCTGCTCCGAGCGCCGTCGCCCCGATTAGATTGCGTATGAATTTGTCATTTTCCAGTTTCATCTTTTCAACCTCCTTTCTCTCTGTCCTGAGCCAGGCGGCCCGCGAAAGATTCAATCTCAAACCCATAAGAGCAGGCCCGGTCAGTTGTCAGTCGGTACTCTGAGCACTCGTAAAACGGAGTTCCGCCGCTGCCACCTTCAGGCGGAAAGGACCGGTCCCGTCAGCCTATTCCGACTGAAGCCGGTACTGCGGAGCGCTCGCTTCTCAGCCTCCTTGCTCATCTGCAAGCTTCAAATAGCACAAGTCGTTTTCAGCTTCGACCTCGACTCTCACCTTTGCATGCCTTATAGAATGCGAGGGGCATGTATCGTGAGAACGGGGCGGCCCGATAGTCGAACCACCCTTTCGGTTACAGACCCGAATGCAATCTGCCGCCAGCCCGTCATGCCATGCGTAGCGATGACGATGAGGTCCATGCGCTCGTCTTCGGCGACTCGCGCAATCCCATTTGCGGCCTCGCCTTTGCGAACGATAGCGTGTGATTCTATCTCCTTTGGCAGGCGCTCTCTTATCACCTCCTCCAGCTTTTCCAGTGCTCGCGCGTGCAATGCCTCCTCATATTCCGACAGGCCGGGTTCGTATGCTTCTCGCCCGTCGGGGAATTGAATTGCCCAGTAGGGATGCGGTATCTCCGGCACGATGTGAGCCAGATAAAGCCGCGCATTGAAATTTAAAGCGAGTTCCGAAGCGATCTTGAGCGCCTCGTATGAAGGGTCGCTGAAGTCCGTAGGACTCAGAATCTTCTTGATGGGCAACAGCATATTCTCCTCCTTTCTCACCTCTCAGGAGACTTGTTTTGGCTTCAACCGTCAATCGGCAGATGGCGCAGTAGGCTGCGCCATCTGTTACTCGACAGATTCGTCACGGTGCCGCTGTTTTGTGGTTGGCTTCTTTAGGGTGGCGATGCTCGCAGAGCGCCTTAAACGTGTTAACCAGATCCTCATAAGTGAGGCCTGTGGTCTTATGCCCGTCAAACTTCTCGGCATGAAGAGCGACATCGTTTATCGACAGAATGCCGAGGAGCATCCCCGCATCGCTTATCACGGGCAGTCGACGAACCTTGTCTTTCCTCATAGTCTTGAGCGCCGCGTGGATGTCGTCTTCCGGGTGGCAGGCGTAGACTTGGTTCGACATCACTTCACTCACATTGATGTCGGAAGCCGATTTGTTGCGTGTTCCCAGAGCAACGGCAATATCGCGGTCTGTAAGCATGCCATTCACCTTACCCCCGTCGGCCACCACCGGCAGCGCGCCGAAATCGCCCTCCCACATGAGAGCTACTGCTTGAGCCAGGTTTGTATCCGGCCGACAGGATTTCGCGGTTTCAGTCATAACGTCTTGGACTTTCATGGCAATCTCCTTTCTCCTAAACTTTCAGCAGTCGGACGGCTGCTGACATTTCAACAACATTCGAGTCGGCGGCCCGCGAAGAAAAAATCTTTATAAGAAAGAAATCTTTATGCGTGCTCCACCGACGCAATGTTCCTGCTATCTGAACCGGCCCAATCAGCCTACTTCACATTCACTTCCACTCGGGCAGGCTCGGCTTGAGCGGCCCTGGGCAACCTGATGTCCAGAATGCCATTCTCAAGCGTGGCCGCTGCTCTGGCCGGATCGACCTCGCCGGGCAGGTCCAGAGCATGAAAGATTTCCTTCGACTTGCGCGATGCGTAGACAGCCTCTTCGGTCTTCTCCTCGACGCTCTGCTCGATATGGCCGCTGATTATGAGGCGGCGTGGCTCAAGGCTGACCTGAAGGTCTTTCTCACTGAAGCCCGGAACCTCGGCGCTCACCGTGAGATGGTCATCGTACTCAGTCACTTTAAGGGGAACTGGAAGTAAGAGTTCCCGCTCGGCGCGCAGCCAATCTTCGAGGTCGTGACCGTCCTCGCGGCCTCGGCCGTCAAAAAATTCGTAAGCGCGCCCGGCAACTGATTCATATAGCCCCTTTGCGCGGTCAAACAGAGTTTTGGTCTCTCCCGTATCGATCTTTATGGGTAGGGTCCCGGACTGCGCCTTGATTGCAGGTTGAGTTGACATATACGGTTCTCCTTTCTGTTAAAAATTGGTTTCCAGCATACTGCTGCTACTCCGGCTATATGCAAAGGGTATGCCCGGAGCTTCGCACCGCGTTTCTCGCCAAATTCGAGGATGGCAAGCGGAACCTGCGAAATGTTGCCCACTGTATGGGTGAAAACCCGCAAGTTCTATACTGCGCGCGGCAGCAAATGACAGTTTTGAGTAGAGATACCATCGGACGCGCGCCCGCGAAGAAAGAAAAGAGCCGGGGGATCTCCCCCGGCTCTTTTCGGGTGGTACAGAGCAGAGATGCTTATTTCTCCAGGACGACGAGCTGGGTCCCGATGTGGGCGGGGTGGAGGTGACAGGTGATGGGGAAGATTCCGG
>JAKEHD010000226.1 GCA_022615215.1 Blastocatellia bacterium | reverse complement strand
GGGGAGCGATTCGGAAAGGATGAAGGCGGAAGGATGAAGGATGAAAACCAGAGTGAAGCTATCTCGTCATCCTTCATCCCTCATCCTTCATCCTTCATAACACCCCTGCACCCCTGCGCAATGTGTTATCTGTGGTCAAAGATCGGAAGAGTATGCGCTGAAATGAAACTGCTCTTCATCGGGTCCGAACAGATAGCGGCCCTCTCCTTTTTCGGGGTCGCGCGCGAATCCTCTTATGATAGAGCCGCCGCCGAGTTCTCTCTGTAAATCTTCGCGCGCGCGCAAGCGCCAATGCCTGTGATCTTCGAGCGAGCGGGCGCGCACTGCGTTTATGTCATCGGGAATAGCGACAGTCGCCGAGGGGTTATCTACCTGTGGGCGATTGCCCGCCAGTGCCGAAAGGGTGTGAGGCGACTCGATCCACCACTCGGCAAAGATGCGGTCGGTGGGCAAGTCCGTCTCGAAGACTGTGGAGATGTTCTCGCCGTAATGATTGACCGAATAGCGACGAACGATCGCGCCGAGCTTGTTGATATTCGTGTGGGCATTGCGCGAGATGAGGGGGTCGAACGACCAGACTATCAGCGGGACGCCCGCTTCGAGGGCGTACACGCGCTGGGCGAGTTTCAGCCTGTAGCCGATGCCTCTGTGGCGAAGCTCTTCGAGCACCGCCGCCGAATACGAATGATAAACGACCTGCCCGTCAAGTAGCGCGATCATAGTATGGACGAACCCGACCATCCGGCCCGTTTTGTCGAAAGCCCCGAAGGTCGGCGCGTTGCACGACTTCGAAATCATGTAGAGTCTGATCGGCATCACGCCTATGTCGTTATCTTTGTAAATAGCGCGCTCAAGCTCTACGCACTGCTTGAAGTCGTCAATAGAAACGCACTCATTGATGGTCACGTCCGCTTCTGCCATAGCGGTGCAGTATACTGAGCGCCAACCGCACATTCAAGCCCTACTTGTCAGTTGTCAGTTGTCAGTTGTTTCTTTAGAGTCTGTCTTAAAAGTAGGTGCCAAAGCCCTGAAAGTCATTGTCTCTATCGTGGTCCACGTTCTTTTGCTCAAGAGCCTGTCTTATAAAGTAGGTGCCAAAGCCCTGAAAGGGCAAGATTCAATAGCCCGGTGCATCGCGCCGGGGTGGTAGGGCGACCATACCCACAAGCCCTGAAAGGGCGTGATACCCGGCATATTCCGCCCTTTCAGGGCTTGTGGCTGCTTGCGACAGGATTCCCAGGGCGATGCTCTGGGCTATTATATTTTGCCCCTTCGGGGCTTTTAAGACAGCCTCTTAGCCAGGGTCTCGGCAACCCCCAACAACGGACGACGGACGACGGACAACCGAACGATTTTCAATTCCTCAGCGAGTGATGTATCTTTAGCACGGCGGCGCATCCGGCAGACCCGCGCTGCGCGATGGAATCGAGATATGCCGAAATACGATTTCCGCCTCACTGCGATAATACGCGCCCTGGAGAACGACACATTCATAGCCGAAGCTCTCTTCTTTCCCGAAGTGTCGCGCTACGGCGATGATCCGCACAAGCTGAGAGAGGCCCTCAAAAACAACGCCGTCAAAATCATAGAAGACTCGCCCGTGCTTGCGCTGCACGCGCGGCGAAATTCCGCCCTGCCTGAGATCGCCTCCTGCGAGTTGCTGATCGATCCGCCCTCGCCAGGCATCGCCTGGCGAAAACCCGTTTCACTCGGTTTCGATATTCTTCACTGGCGGCACGGAGATGAAGCCCTCATCGCATACGTCCCTGCGCTCGGCATCGAAGTGATCGCAAAAAACCTCGAAGAACTGGAAACCATAGTCCCTGCGCAGATACGCGCTCACCTGCTCAGGACGAAGGCGGCCTCTTCTCTCGGAGGGCTTGTCCGGCTACAGAGAAGCCGCATGATACTGCTCGATCAATGCCGGCTCACCACAACCATACAGACGCCCAAACATAAGGCCGCGCAATCGGAAGAAGATAAGGGGTCGAAAAAGTCCGTCCTCGAAGAGGTCGCAACCGACCTTACCGGCGAGCGTCTGCTCGCAGCTTACGAGATCGATGACTCGGTAGCGCGGCTCGCGGAATCGCTCGTCGGGCGCAATCCGCGAAGCGTCCTGCTCACAGGGCCATCGGGCGTCGGCAAGACGGCCGCGGTCTACGAGATGGTACGCCGCCGACAGGAATTTCAATTGGGCAGCACTCCATTCTGGGCGACGAGCGGCTCGCGCCTCGTCGCAGGGATGTCAGGGTTCGGCATGTGGCAGGAGCGGTGCGGACGGCTCTGGCGCGAAGCCTCGAAACAGAATGCCATACTTCACATGGGCAATCTGCTCGAACTTATGGAGGTGGGTAAGAGCACGAGCGACAGCCAGGGCATAGCCGCGTTCCTGCGGCCTTACATCAGCCGGGGCGATATGCTCGTAATAGCCGAATGCACGCCGGAACAATTGCCCGTGATCGAACGCGACGACCCACAACTTCTCGCCGCCTTCTCTCAAATAAAAGTCGAGCAGCCCTCGGCCGAAAAAGGGAAGGCCATTCTACTCAACTATATCGTTGCATCGAGCAGTAGTCCGCCCATCGATATAAACGGCATAGAGATGGTAGACCGCCTCCACCGCCGCTATGCGACCTATTCGGCCTATCCGGGCCGCCCTATACGCTTTCTCAAAAACCTCATCGAAGACCGCGAAGAAGAAAAATCCATCACTCCCGAAGAGATCACTCTCGCCTTTTCTCAAGAGACGGGGCTGCCGCTTTTTCTTCTGGACCCTTCGGTAGAGATGGACCTGCGATCTGCGACCGAATGGTTCGGAGAACGAGTCATAGGGCAGGCGTCGGCGGTCGGCCTCGTCGTAGATTTGCTTGCGACCGTGAAAGCGGGGCTTGCGCGTCCCGGAAAACCCATCGCGTCGCTTCTCTTCATAGGGCCGACCGGCGTCGGCAAGACCGAAATGGCCCGCTCGCTCGCCGAATTCCTCTTCAGCGATAAAGACCGGATGATACGCTTCGACATGAGCGAATACTCCGATCCCCTTGCGGTGGGCCGATTGATAGGCGGGACGTGGCGTTCGGAAGGGTTGCTCACATCCAAAGTGCGCGAGCAGCCGTTTTCCGTCATCCTGCTCGACGAGCTTGAAAAAGCCGCGCCGGAGTTCTTCGACCTGTTGCTTCAGGCGCTCGGCGAAGGCCGTCTGACCGATTCATCGGGACGTGTGGCCGATTTTACGAACTCGGTCGTCATAATGACTTCCAACCTCGGAGCCGAATCTTTCCGGCGCTCGCAATTGGGCTTCGGCAAGGGGGCGGACCTTGCGGCCAGGGCGCGCGAGCATTTCCTCAGCGAAGTGCGCGCATTCGTCCGCCCGGAGTTCTTCAATCGCATAGACCGGGTGGTGCCGTTCGCGCCTTTGAATGAAGAGACGGTCCTCAGAATCGCGCGCCGCGAGACCCTACGATTGAAAGACCGCGACGGCATTCTCTACAGAGGGGTGAATCTCGATCTGCCGGACGAGGTGGCTCGCTATCTCGCGCGCAAAGGGTACGACTCGCGCTATGGGGCGCGGCCCCTGAAACGCGCAGTCGAGCGCGAACTGCTCGTCCCGCTCGCCGAATGCCTCAACCGCCAGCCGGCGGACGTTGCGCTCACGGCCGATGTGCGAGTCGAAGGCGACAGCCTTTCGGTCGACGTACAGACCTGCGCGGATCAGTCAGGAAGGCGGATTTCCACTGTCATAGCAGATGGCACTATGGGCGAGATAGCGAGCCGCGCCGTGCGACTGCGGCGCAACCTTCAACTCCTGGAACGAAGCTCTGCGGTCGTCGAATTGCAAAACGATATATTCAGACTCAGCCGACTTGAAAAACGATTATCGCGGCAAAGCTGGAAGGCCGAAGAAGACCTCCGCCGCCTGGGGCGATTGTCTGAGATCAGCAAAGGAATAGAAGCTCTCAAATCGCTTTTGGCGGAGGCTTACTCTCTCGAAGACGAGATACTGATGGCGCTCTACGGGCGGGCGCGCGGCGATAGAGAACGGCTGACTGGCCGAGTGTCTGGGGCTTTAAGAGAGTGGGACGATCTTTTGCTTTCGATATACTCATTGCAATTCGACAGGCCCGACTACATAACGCTCGCCGTCTACGGCGAGAACCTGAAATGGCTCTTCGACCTGTCTCATGTTTATTTCACGATAGCTCGCGCATCGGGGGCGAACCCAGAAGTCTTCAAGTTCAAGTCTTATCAGCCGAAGGGTGATAAATCGGAGCAGGTTGAAACATTCAAGCTGCTCGGACGTGCGGTCATCAAAGAGAAGGTCGCCGAACCCGGAGAGTTCCTGAGCGCGTCGCGCCTGGGAGTTGTAGGCATCATCCTCGGCATAAGCGCACATAATGCCTTTCCGAGGTACGAACCTGAGCGCGGACTCCATCTCTATACTGAAGAGAAGAAGACTCACGGATGTCTCGTGCATACGAGCGAAACCCCGTCAGCCGAATACAAGCCGCTCGCCGAACTGGAGAAGCGAGGGGCGATAGCCTTACAGGATCGCCGCCGCTCGTTCAATCACGAAGAGATGATGATCGATGATGCGGCCCTCAAAAAGAAACTTCCCTGGCGATATACCGACACCATCGAAATTATGAGGCGGGCCATCGAACTACGCCTCATCGAAGAGGCCACATCGATACTTGCAACTTCATCCGAAGATTGATATGAGGGTTGATGATGAAAGTTGATATGTCGGCAAAAGCCGTCACCGAGCGATTGAAACGTGTGTCCCAATTGCGGCGCTTATGCGTTTCTCTCAGTAAAGCGAAGCCCGTTGAAAAAGAGAAGCCCGCGAACCGCCCGCCTGATTCCAAACAACCCGATTCCAAATAGCGCGTGCGCGATCATCTCGCATATAGCCATAAAGCCTGTGGCTTAAATCCTTCGGCCTTTAAGTTATCGTCTTCAATCTTTATCGTCTCACTTGATGAAGCGATTGACGCCTGCTCGATCTGCCATTTCAGGCAATAATCCATCACCATCCAGGACGAATCTTCCATATCGGCAGCCAGCCGCTCGACTCTTGCTTGCAGAAATCTGTGAATCCAGAACGCCGGTATTGCGACTGTCAGTCCGAAAAAAACGACCTGTAGTTCTTCCATAAGGTAGTATTCGATCAAGATGGTATTGACTCCCCAGCGCGCCCACATCTCAAAAGCATCGACCATATTGAGCAACGAGCCGAAAAGTGCCACGAGCGGCGCGGTCCACACTATGGCTTTCAGCATCCACAGGCCGCGCTTGAATTCTTCAATCTGTCTTTCTGCGGCGTTTTGCATGGCTCGCCGCGAACGCTCGACCGAAAGCGTCTCAGCGCCGCGAGCGGGCTGCCATGCTTGAAGCCCTGCCGACACGACCCTCGCACGATGGCTCCTGTCGTACTCCGCGCAGATTCGCATCGCTTGCCCTAAGCTATTGTCGAGCAGCGCTTCGTATAAAGCGGGCGAGCCTGAAAACTTGAGCGATTGCTTTCTCGCCATGCTGTATGTCACACACCGTTCGAGCATGATCGTAACTGCACATAACAGCATGATGATTATACTGCGCGCGGGATGAAATGACAGTTTTGAGTAGAGATACCATCGG
>JAKEHD010000028.1 GCA_022615215.1 Blastocatellia bacterium | reverse complement strand
TCGGAAGAAAGAAATCTTTTGTAGAGGGCTTCTGCCCTCCACTGTGTTATCTGTGCGATCTGTGGTTAATCGGGGTCACATGGCTGATAGCTGATAGCTGACGGCTGATAGCTGAATCAATCCAATCGCTTGCGAAAGCGCAGGGCGCTCATTCCCATAATGACTATGCCGAAGACGGTCAGGGCCAGTATCTGCGGCCATAGCGCACTAGCCCCCGTGCCCTTCAAAAAGATGCCCCGGACGATCTCTACAAAATATCGAAGCGGGTCCAGATAACTGAGATACTGGATCGCGACCGGCATGTTGCGAATCGGAAAGGCGAACCCGCTCAACATGAAGGCAGGCATGAAAAAAAAGAAAGACCCCATCATCGCCTGTTGCTGCGTCTGCGAGACGGTCGATATGAATAGTCCGACTCCAAGCGATGTGAGCAGAAAGAGTATAGAGCATCCGAGAAGCAAGAGCGCGCTCCCGCGAAACGGTATCCCGAATACCAGCAGCGCCGCCGCCGTCACAAGAATCAGATCTATCAATCCTATCGCGGCAAAGGGCAGCGTCTTTCCGAGGACCAGTTCGACAGGTCGAATCGGCGTCACCATCAATTGCTCCATCGTCCCTATCTCTTTCTCGCGCACGATCGCCATGGCCGTCAGCATGAGCGTTATCAGGGCGATGATGTTGACTATCACTCCCGGCACGAAATAGTCCCGGCTCAAGAGTTCGGGATTGAACCATACCCTCGTATCCGCTCCGAGCGCGGGCACCTTCGGAGCGACTGCAACCCGGCTCGCTGCCTGGCCTTGAGACCGCTCCGCCTGCAACTGACGGGCGTAGGCCGCCACCACCTGATTGGCGTAACTTGAGACTATAGAGGCTGTGTTTGAATTCGTCCCGTCTACAAGTATCTGGACTGCCGCTGTATTTCCGCGCGCTATGTCTCGCGCAAAGCCCGGAAGCACGCGGACTACCGCCTGCACTTCGCCCCTGTCCATAAGGTCGCGCACTTCCGTCTCGGTCGACACAACATGTGTTATCTCGAAATTCCGCGAGCCTGTGAAGCGCGACTGCAAATCGCGGCTCGCAGGCGTGCGGTCCATGTCCATCCATGCAAGGCGTGCGTTCTCGACATCGAGGTTCACCGCGAACCCGAAGATTATGAGTTGCAAGACCGACGGCACGATAAGGACGAAGCGCATCCTCGGGTCGCGCAAGACCTGATAAAGCTCTTTCCTGAGAATTTCCTTTATGCGTCCCCACATAACTTTTCGGCAGTCGTGATGCGTCCGTAGACCGTAGCCCTTCTTGACCACAGATAGCACAGATTTCTCAGATATTCTCTGTGTTATCTGTGTAATCTGTGGTTGATCTTCTGACCCCTGACTCCTGGCCCCTGGCCTCTGACTCAGGCCAGTTTCTGCCTGAGTTTGCGCGCCGCCACTGCGCCTATAACTCCGGCATAGAGGATCAGAAATCCAACCTCACTCCATAAAACCTCCGGACCTATGCCCTTCAAAAAAATCCCTTTGAGTATGGTCACAAAGTATCGCGCCGGAACGATGTGAGTGATCACCTGGATGACCACAGGCATGTTCTCAATCGAATATATGAAACCCGAAAGCAGGAACGCGGGCAGAAACGAAGAGACGAGGCTCATCTGATAAGCGAGCAACTGCGACCGCGCCACTGCGGAAATAAATATCCCCCACATCAACGCCCCGAACAGGAATATGCAACTCGTCACAACCAGAAAAAGCGCGTTGCCCCGGAACGGAACCCGGAATATCAGCAGCCCCACTCCTATCGCTATCGCAAGATCGGCAAGCCCGATGGCGAAGAAGGCCGCCATCTTGCCGAGTATCAATTCCGAGGGCCTTACGGGCGTCGATATCAACTGCTCCATCGTTCCCGTCTCCCATTCCCGCGCGATGGTCAGAGATGTCAGCAACGCAGCGATTATCATCAGAATCACCGCTATCAAACCGGGCACTATGTAGTTCTTGGACTGCAACTCGCTGTTGTACCACACGCGCAATCGCGCTTCGACAGGCGGCGCTACCCGGCCTCCCACTGCCTGATTCATCGCGCGGGAGCGCAATTCCAGAGCGTAAGCTTCGACGAGTCCCTCGGCGTAGCCCTTGGCTATAGAGGCCGTGTTCGAATCGCTGCCGTCGAGGATCAACTGGATGCTCACCTGTTCGCCGGAAAGCAGATTGCGCGAATAAGAGTGCGGGATGATGATCGCGAGCAAACATTCATTCCGGTCTATCTTCTCTTCAATGGTTCTGTAATCGCTCACGAGTCCCGTCACCTCGAAATAGCGCGAACCCTCGAACGCTTCGATAAGCGCGCGGCTCTCCGGACTCCGGTCCTGATCGTAAATCAAGGTCTGTATACGGTCGACATCGAGCGTGAGCGCGTAGCCGAACAGAAGGAGCAGTATGAGCGGCAGCGCGAGCGCCATAAGCAAACTCCTCGGATCGCGCAAAACGTGAATGAATTCCTTTCGGGCGACGGCCCGCATACGTCGAAATTTCATGAGGCTTTTCGCTCTTCCTCTTCTATCAGACCGACGAAGACATCTTCCATCGATGGCTCTATCACCTCTAACCGCTCCACCTCGATGCCCTTGCTATCGAGAGCGGCCCGAATACTGGCATCAGCCGCTCGGGCGTCTGTGACCGCAACATGCAAACCGCTCCCGAAGACGGCCGCGTCCAATATCCCCTCTTCGCCTTCGAGAGCTTCGAGGCTTCCTAAAAGGTCCGACGAGTCGAGGTGCATAAGGGTCTTCGAATAAAGTTTTTTCTTCAACGAATCGGGTGCGCCGAGCGCGATGATTCTCCCCTGATACATCAGCGCGAGGCGATGGCAGTATTCCGCTTCGTCCATATAATGCGTAGTCACGAAGACCGTGTTTCCCGCTTCCGAGAGCCTGTATATCAAGTCCCAAAAATCGCGCCGCGCAATAGGGTCTACGCCCGAAGTCGGCTCGTCCAAAAACAGGATTGGCGGCTCGTGCAGGATGGCGCAGCCGAGCGCAAGCCGCTGTTTCCATCCTCCGGGCAGCACGCCGGTCTTCGTATCGCGACGGTCTTCGAGCCCCGCCATGCGTAGGGCATACTCTTTGCGCTCGGCGCGTTTGCGGCGCGGCACTCCGTATATGCCGCCGAAAAAATCTATGTTCTCTTCAACCGTCAGGTCGTCGTAGAGCGAAAACTTTTGCGACATATAACCGATATGCTTTTTAACCTCTTCGGCCTGAGTGAGACAATCGAACCCGCCCACGACGGCCCGCCCGCTCGAAGGCCGAAGCAATCCGCAGAGTATGCGAATGGTCGTCGATTTACCGGCCCCGTTCGGGCCTAGAAAGCCGAAGATTTCTCCCCTTCGCACGGTCAGTGAAATATTGTCTACAGCCGTGAAGTCGCCGAACTTTTTGACGAGGTTTTCAACCTCGACGGCCGCGTCCGTTTGATCGCTGCTCATCCCTGTCATTGCGCGTTCGTCCATTTCTTTAACCACCGTATTACACAGATTTCACAAAAGATTTCTGTCTGTGTCATCAGTGTAATCTGTGGTTGATCTTCATTCGTTCGTCTCTTACACCGCTTTCACAGATGACTTGCGAGCCAGCGCGATGAAAACGTCTTCAAGCGACGGGACTATCTCTTTGAACTCAGCGCCCTTGATGCCCCGTTCGTCGAGGGCCTTTTCAAGATTCGCGATCGACGTTTCCGACGGCGAGAGAAATAGATGCAGCGTCGCGCCCGCAGGGGTAACGCTCACGACTCCATCGAGATTTTCAAGAACTTCCCTTACGGCCCTTTGATCGAGAGATGACACCTCGTAACACTTCTCTTCCAACCCGGCTTTGAGCGCATCGGGCGAATCGCAGCGTATCAATCGCCCCCTGTACATGAAGCCAACGCGATTGCACCGCTCCGCTTCGTCGAGATAAGCGGTGGTCAGAAAGACCGTCAATCCGTCTCTGACCAGTTGATAAAGGATGGCCCAGAAATCTCTCCTGCTCACAGGGTCGACGCCGTTCGTCGGTTCGTCGAGAAAAAGTATCTGCGGGCGATGCAAGAGCGTACACATCAAAGCAAGTTTCTGTTTCATGCCTCCCGAAAGCTTCCCGGCCTGCCTCTTGCGAAAAGGCTCCATCCTCGTCATCTGCAACAGGCGAGCCATCAACTCTTCCCGTCCGCGCCCCGTGACGGCGAAGAGATCCGAGTAAAAGATCATGTTCTCTTCGACGGTCAGATCGCTGTAAAGACCGAACCTCTGAGCCATATACCCTATACGGTCTTTGACCGCATCGGTATCGCGCGCTACGTCGTACCCAGCTATATGGATTTGCCCCTCGGTGATCTCCATCAGGGTGCAAAGCATCCTGAGAGTGGTCGTCTTCCCCGCGCCGTCCGGCCCGACCAGGCCGAATATCTCCCCTCGATAAATTTCCAGATCGAGACGGTCGACCGCAATCAAATCGCCGAACCGCCGCGAAAGCCCTCTGCTACTGATTATTACATCGTTGTCTGTACGGTTTGCGACCATCTTGAATTAAGCAGGGGTGCTGGGGTGCGGAGGAGCAGAGGAGCAATTCCTCTTCGCTTGCTCATTTATATCCAATCACCCCTGCTCCCCTGCACCTCTTCTCATCTCTCGCCGAGCACGATAACGGCATCGGCCGGCATGTTGGATTTCAACTCGCGCGCCGGATTCTCTATGTCGATCTTGATTCGATAAACCAGCTTGACTCTCTCTTCCTGAGTCTGAATCTGCTTGGGCGTAAACTCCGCCTCGGACGAGATGAACGAGATGCGCCCCTCATAGACCTTGCCGGGAAAAGAATCCGTAGTCACCCTGACCTTATCGCCAAGCTTCACGCGGCCGAGATCGGTCTCTTGAATGTAGCCGCGCAGCCAGGGGCGTGCCAGGTCTCCGACCGTCAGAATCGTGGTGCCCGCCGCCACCACTTCGCCCGCTTCCGCCGCCTTGACCAGCACAACCCCGTCAATAGGGCTTACAGCTTCGGTCTCTTTCAATTGGGTTTCGATGAGAGCGACTTCCGATCGCGCTCGTTCGACTTCCGCGCGGGCGGTTTCGAGTCGCTGCTGTTTCTGTTTGACCTCCAGCCGTGTGGCTCCGGCCAGACGAAGGCCCGCCTGAGCGCGAGCGACAAGGGCGCGAGCGGCTTCTATGTCTTCTTTCCTGGGGCCTTCCTTTACAAGGGCGAATCGCTCTTCGGCCTGTTTGAGCGAAGCGGCGGCGGCTTCGAAGCGCGTCTTGTTCTGCTGATGCTGTTGTTCGGAGATGTCTCCTGTCTTATAAAGCGCCTGCGCGCGTTCCCAATCGCTTCTGGCCTGCTCGAATTCCGAACGCGCTCGCTCGACCTGAGCGCGGGCCTGCTCGATGTCCTGACTTCGGGAGCCGGCCAGCAGTTGTTTCAAATTGGCTTCGGCCTGATCGAGTTCGGCCCGACGCCCGGCGATCTGCCCCTCGACGGTTTCACTCTGAAACTGTATGGCGGTCTGAAGCTCTCGCGTCTGAGATTCGGCTGCCCGTAGCGCCGCCTGCACGCGGTCTCGCTGACTTAAAAGCTGTGCGCGGTCGAGACGGGCGACTACCTGATCTTTTTTCACGTCGTCGCCTTCATCGACCGTAAGCTCTACAAGAAGGCCGGGCGTCTTGAAAGCTATGTTGGTTTCGGTAAGCTCTATGTTGCCCGACAGAGAAATTTCATTCGCGCCATCGTTGCCAAACCACCCGCACGAAGAGGCGCTAAGAACCGCCAGCGCGGCGATCACAGCGAGACACACTGTCTTTCCATTCAATCTCATGTCGGCTCTAACTCCTTTTTCGGGGCGGCTTCATTCTCATCAAACGAGAGGTGATCGCGCTCACGGCGGCTTTCAGTTCTTGAACGCCTAGCAGCGAGGCCGCGAGATAGAAGACGCCCGCGCCCCCGCCGACCGAAACCAGAACATTTGTGATTCGCGCTCCCAGGCTGTCCCCTCCGCCTAGCATGCGATTTATCGCCCAGCAGACCATCCCCATTGCCGCCGATGCGAGAAGTATCTTGCCGACGGTGATGGCAGTCCTGCGGTCTTCGAGGCCGTCTGTTCGTCGCCTTATCAGAAAATATAGAAGAGCGAAGTTCCCTAGCGCCACCGTCGAAGTCGAAAGCGCAAGTCCCCTCTCCTGAAGCACGCCGACCAGCAACCAGTTCATCACGAAGTTGATTATTATCGAAAGCAGGCTGATCAGCATCGGCGTGCGCGCATCGCCGAGGGCATAGAATGCGGGCGCAAGTATCTTGATCGCCGAGTAACCGGCCAGCCCTATCGCATAAAAAGCGAGCACGGCGGCCGTGTGATCCGTATCAAAGGCGGTGAACGGCCCGCGTTCGTAAATGAGCGCGATGATCGGCCGGCCCAGCACGGCCAATCCCACTGCCGACGGTATCGTCAACAGAAATGCCAGGCGAATCGAACCGGAGAGCGTGTGCCGGAAATCGTGAAGCTCTTCGAGCGCGGCGTTTCTCGATATTGAGGGCAATGTGGCCGTAGCGATTGCGACGCCGAAGACGCCTATTGGGAATTGCATGAGTCGGAATGCATAGTTGAGCCAGGAGACGGGACCGTTGTCTGGTGGAATGTTGGAGGCGAAGTTGGTGTTGACGAGCACATTGACCTGGACGGCGGCTCCGCCTATGATGGCCGGTCCCATAAGGCGAAATATTCGCCGCACTCCCGGGTCGCTGAAACTGAGCATAGGGCGATAGCGGAATCCATCTCTGAACAGAGTCGGCCATTGCCCCGCGAATTGTAAAAAGCCGCCGATCAACACGCCGTAAGACATGCCTATTATGCCTTCGACGGGGTTTTCAACAATGGCCCGTATAGGATGAGAAAAGGTCGGGTCGGTGAGCAGGGCCGCAAAAAATATTCCGCCTATCAGTGAACCGACATTGAAGAACGATGCCGATAGCGCGGGCACGGCGAAACGGTCGCGCGCATTGAGTACGCCCATCGTCTGTGCTGCCAGAGCAACGAGCAAGATGAACGGCATCATTATCCGTGTGAGCCGCACGGTGAGCGCGAACTTTTCCGGGTTATCCTGGTAGCCGAACGCTATAACGCCGACCAATTGATTTGCGAAGATTATTCCTAACACCACAAGAATGCCCAGTATCAATATCAAGGCCGTCGCAATGCGGTTTGCTAACCTGAAGGCCTCCTCTTTGCCATGCTTCACCAGGTAGTCCGAAAAGACCGGGACGAAGGCGGACGACAGCGCGCCCTCGGCGAACAGATCGCGCAACATGTTGGGTATGCGGAAGGCAACAAGGAAGGCATCGTAAGCGATGCTCTTGGACGCGCCGAAGAAATAGGCAAAAGCCATCTCGCGCACGAGGCCGAGCACGCGACTCGCCATCACTGCAAGGCTCACAATGCCTGCCGAACGCGCGACGCTCCTTCTGTTGATGGTCGGTTGTCGGCTCTCCCCGGCGATGACTTGCTCCCCTGCTCCCCTGCTCCCCTGCTCCCCTGCTTCCCCGTGATGGCTCGGTTCTTTCATCCGGCAAATTCTATCCGCTTGTCGGAAGCTAATCCAGTCGGACCCGGCGAAAAGCTATACTGCGCGCGGGATGAAATGACAATTTTGAGCGGAGATATATACTACGCGCGGGATAAAATGAACCTTTTTCAGCGCCGCAACCTATTTGGAGTG
>JAKEHD010000225.1 GCA_022615215.1 Blastocatellia bacterium | reverse complement strand
GGGGAGCGATTCGGAAAGGATGAAGGCGGAAGGATGAAGGATGAAAACCAGAGTGAAGCTATCTCGTCATCCTTCATCCCTCATCCTTCATCCTTCATAACGCCCCTGCACCCCTGCACCCTTGCTCCCTTGCACAGAAAGCATCGCCGAGCACGCATCACGCAAAGCGCCCTCAAAGCGTGCGCATGTCTGCTCGTTTGTTTGCTCACTTCCGTCGCCGCTCAGACCTCTTATGAGAAAGATATTCAGACCTGGCGCGCTCAACAAGAAGCTCAACTCAAAAGCGATGACGGGTGGCTCACGGTGGTAGGGCTGTTCTGGCTCAAGGAAGGCGCTAACCGTTTCGGGACCGATCCTTCAAACGAAATAGTCTTACCCGAAGGCTACGCTCCGGCTCGCGCAGGCGTGTTCGAGTTTCATAAAGGCAAGGTCACGCTCCGCGTATCAGAGGGCGTCACAGTCAAAGCGAACGGCCGCGATGCGCCCGCGAGGGAGATGAAATCCGATGCGGACGGCAATCCCGACATCATCGCCATCGGTGACGCGACCATGCATATAATCGAGCGCAACGAGAGGTTCGGCGTAAGGGTCAAGGACAAAAACAGCCGCCAGCGGCGCGAGTTCACAGGTCTCCGTTGGTTCCCCGTGCAGGAGTCCTATCGCATCATTGCGCGGTTCGTCTCTTACGATAAGCCCAAAGAGATCCCCATCCCGAACGTGCTCGGCGACGTTGTGAACATGCCGAGTCCCGGTTATGTGGTCTTCAACCTTGCGGGCCGCGAGTCTCGCCTTGAGCCTGTGATGTCGGGGCGAGATCAGTTGTTTTTCATCTTCAGCGATTCGACAACCGGCAAAGCGACCTACCCGGCGGGGCGTTTCCTCTACGCCGAAATGCCCGAAGACGGTCGTGTCACGCTCGACTTCAACAAAGCGGTCAATCCGCCTTGCGCCTTCACAGACTTCGCCACCTGTCCGCTCCCCCCGCCGCAGAATCGCTTGAAGGTGGCAATCGAAGCGGGAGAACTGGCCTATCACTCGAAGGGGCATTGAGGCGCGGCACGGCATGATTAAAATTCACCGCCTGAGAAACCGGGAGATGATCTTATACTCGCCCGGCCGCAGGTTCGGCCATCGATCTGGTATAATCGTTCCGGTCATTTATTAAATGGGGGTTACGGGCCGACAATCAGGCCATGAAAATAATGAAAGGTGAATCTGTTATGAAAGCTTCGCTCTCAGTAATCATTTTGTTGTTCGCAATTTGCGCTTCCTGGCGGAGTCCTGTATCGTCAGGCGCGTCTTTTGAAAAGGAGCAATCTCAGATGCCGGAATACGAAGGAAAGGTCAACGCTCCGGAATTTCCCGAAGGGATGGAGTGGCTCAACACCGACCGACCGCTCAGCCTCCGCGAACTCAGAGGCAAGATCGTGCTGCTCGATTTCTGGACTTATTGCTGTATCAATTGCATGCACATAATACCCGACCTGAAAAAGCTCGAACACAAGTACCAGAGCGAACTCGTCGTCATAGGCGTTCACTCGGCCAAGTTCACATCGGAGCGCGACACCGATAATATTCGCCAGGCCATTTTGCGCTACGAGATAGAACACCCTGTAGTCAACGATCACGCCATGGAGATATGGCAACGCTACGGCGCGCGCGCCTGGCCTACGCTTATGCTCATAGACCCGGCGGGCAAGGTCGTAGGCTACCTGTCGGGCGAAGGCGTCTACGAGCCAATGGACGAAGCGATCTCGAAGATCATCAAGGAGTTCGACGCCAGAAAACAACTCGACCGCCGCCCCCTCGACCTCAAACTCGAACGCCATCGCGTCCCAAGCTCACTGCTCGCCTTTCCGGGCAAGGTGCTTGCCGATGAAAAATCCCGGCAGTTGTTCATATCGGATTCCAATCACAATCGCATAGTCGTCGCCTCGCTCGACGATTATTCGATCGAAGAAGTTATCGGCAGCGGCGAGACAGGTCTCGATGACGGGCCGTTCGAGACCGCTACTTTCAATCACCCGCAGGGCATGGCCTTCGACGGCAAGACGCTCTATGTTGCGGACACCGAAAACCATGCCATACGCAGCATTGACTTCGAGAAGCGCGCGGTGACGACCCTCGCGGGCACGGGAAAACAGGCAAACTATATAAACCAGATCGGCGGGACGGGCCGACAGGTCGATCTCAATTCGCCCTGGGATATCGTTCTGCACGATGGCCTGCTTTACATAGCCATGGCAGGCCCTCATCAATTGTGGAAGATGAATCCCAGGACGCAGGGCGTCGTCCCTTACGCGGGGACGGGCCGCGAAGCCCGCATCGACGGGCCGCTCGATAGGTCGGCCCTCGCGCAACCTTCGGGAATAACTACTGATGGAAAGAAACTCTTCTTCGCAGACAGCGAGGTCAGTTCCATACGTTCGGCAGACCTCGACCCCAACGGACGGGTTGAGACCATAGTGGGCGAAGATTTATTCGAATTCGGCGACCGCGACGGCCGCGGAGCGGAGGTGCGACTGCAACACCCGCTCGGCGTCGTCTATCACGACGGCTTGCTTTATGTGGCCGACACCTATAACAACAAGATCAAGATAGTCTCGCCCAGAGACAAGTCCTCGCGCACATTCGCGGGCACGGGCGAAGAGGGTCTCGGCGACGGCAAACGCGCGACCTTCGATGAGCCGAGCGGAGTGAGCGTGGCTTTCGGCAAACTCTATATCGCAGACACGAACAACCATGCGATTCGCGTAGCCGATCTGAAAAGCAAACGGGTTGAAACGATCCAGTTCAAAGGGCTTGAGAAGCTGCGCCCGCGCGCGAAGATAGCCCGGTTCGCAGGCGAGACCCTGGAGTTGCCCGCGCAGAACGTAGAACCCGGCGAGAGCACATTGATGCTGTCACTGGAGTTGCCCGCCGGTTATAAGTTAAACCCGCTCGCCCCGTCTTCGGTCACCTTCGAGGGGGCGGGGAACGAGGCCGTAGACCTCGGCGACCGGGCGGGCCGCGCACTTCGCAATCCGCAGTTCCCGATCAGCCTCCCCGTCAAAGTAAAAGAGGGCGAGACCGGCATCAATGTGAATCTGGTGCTCTATTACTGCGAAGCCGATAAGGAGAGCCTGTGCTATTTCAAAGAGGCGATCTTGAAGGTGTCCGTGAAAGCGAAGAAGGGCGCGGGCAATAACAAACTGTCGGCCACCTATACGCTGAAGATGTGATCGTCCGCAGCGGTCAGCCATCAGTCTTCAGCCATCAGCCATCAGTGTTCGATCTTCAATCTGATCGTCTGTAGCTGACGGCTGACGGCTGATAGCTGATAGCTGACGGCTGATAGCTGATGGCTGATAGCTGACGGCTGAAGGAGGCTATATGGCTCTATGCATCAGGTGCCGCAAGCGTTCGGGAAAGCGATTCTGCCCGGCGCTCAGGACGAAAATCTGCGCCGTTTGTTGCGCTCAGGAGCGAATGATAGACCTCGCCTGCCCGGAGTCGTGCCAGTATCTGCAAGAGGCTCGCCAGCAAACTATGGAACGCGAGGAGACGATTCGCCTGAAGGAACTCGCCGACGAGGGGAAAGCGCGC
>JAKEHD010000224.1 GCA_022615215.1 Blastocatellia bacterium | reverse complement strand
TGGGAGCGATTCGGAAAGGATGAAGGCTTCGGTGAGAAGGATGAAAACCGGAGTGAAGCTATCACGTCATCCTTCATCCCTCATCCTTCATCCTTCATAACGCCTCCGCCGACTACCGCTCTTATCGCGCTCGATCAGGTCCACAAGATTTATAAGATGGGCGAAGTCGAGATACATGCGTTGCGAGGGGTGTCGCTTGAAATCTCTCCCGGCGAGATGGTCGCAATAATGGGCACGTCGGGTTCGGGCAAGTCGACCATGATGAACATAATCGGCTGCCTCGACCGCCCGACGCGCGGACATTATTTCCTCGAAGGCGAAGATGTGTCGAAGCTGTCGAAAGACGAGATGGCCGATATTCGCAATCGCAAGATCGGCTTCATCTTTCAGAGCTTCAACCTGCTCGCCCGCACATCCGCGCTCGAAAACGTCGAGCTTCCTATGCTCTATCTCGGAATAAAACAACCCGCAGCGAAGCGGCGCGCGAAAGAAGCTCTCGAGATGGTCGGTCTCGCTGACCGCATGCACAACATGCCCAATCAGCTATCGGGCGGACAACAGCAGCGCGTCGCAATAGCTCGCGCGCTCGTCAACAGGCCCGCGATCATATTGGCCGACGAGCCTACAGGGAATCTCGACAGCCGGACCTCTATAGAGGTTATGGATATATTTCAGCGGCTCAATCGCGAGCAGGCGATCACGATAGCTCTCGTCACACACGAACACGACATAGCTCAGTACGCCGACCGCGTAATCTCGTTCAAGGACGGCCGCATAAAGCGCGACTCGCCTGTAGACGAAGCCCGTCGGGCGCGCGAAGAAGCTCTGAGAAGTCTGCTGTCCGAAGAGGAGGAAGACGAATAGTGAACCTGCTGGCTACATTCAAACTCGCATTACAGGCTCTTGGGCGCAACAAAATGCGCTCGGCCCTCACGATGCTCGGCATAATAATCGGCGTCGGAGCGGTGATCGCCATGGTGAGCATAGGCCAGGGCGCGTCGGCTTCGATACAGGCGCAGATTTCTCAACTCGGCAACAACCTGCTCTACGTATCGGCGGGGTCGTCGAGCACGGGCGGCCTGCGCGGGGGCTTTGGCTCCGGGACCACTCTCACGGTCGAAGACGTTGAGGCGATAGGTAGGGAAATCCCTTCGGTGCGCGCCGCAAGTCCGAGCGTGCGCGCGGGCGGGCAACTGATTTTCCGCAATCAGAACTGGTCGGCGTCGGGCGGAATAACGGGCACGAACGAGCAGCTTCTCGAAATTCGCGCGTGGTCCATGCAGTCGGGCCAGTTCTTCACAGAAACCGACGTGCGCACGGCGGCGCGCGTGGCCGTGCTCGGCCAGACCGTCGTCGATAATCTCTTCGCCGGAACGGATCCGCTCGGGCAGACGTTTCGAATACAAAACCTGCCCTTCAGAGTGGTGGGCGTGCTCACTCCGAGAGGCCAGAGCCAGAGCGGCCAGGACCAGGACGACGTGGTGATTATTCCATACACCACTGCGCAGAAGAAGTTGCTCTCGATCACGCATGTTCCTATGGCCATAGTCTCGGCATTGAGCCAGGAGGCGACCTTTACGGCAGAGAACCAGATAGGCGCGCTCCTCAGCCAGCGCCATCGTTTAGGTCCGAATCAGGAAGCTGATTTCCAGATACGCAATCTCACAGACATTGCCGAAGCCGCAGACGAATCGAGCCGTGTCATGACGAACCTGCTCGCCTCGATAGCGGGCGTTTCATTGCTCGTAGGCGGCATAGGCATCATGAACATCATGCTGGTTTCGGTAACGGAGCGCACGCGGGAGATAGGCATTCGTATGGCTATAGGCGCGCGAAGCGGCGTGATCCGCCGTCAGTTCTTGATCGAGTCGGTCACTATCTCTATGGTCGGCGGAATGATAGGTGTCGCGCTCGGCGTCGCAGCTTCTATAGTAATATCTTCAACCCTGAGTTGGCCGACGCTCGTATCGCCCGCTTCGATTCTGATCTCGGCGGTTTTTTCAGTGATAGTGGGAGTGGCCTTCGGCTATTATCCTGCGCGCAAGGCCGCCGCGCTCGACCCTATAGACGCGCTCAGGTATGAATAATCAGTGGTCCGTTGTCAGGGACCGGAGGATCAACCACAGTGGAAGGCAGAAGCCCTCTACAGACACAGATAACACAGATAAAACTCTCTCTTCTATCTATCCGTGAAATCTATGTAATCTGTGGTCAAAAAACGAACGGAAAACGGACCAAGAACTAATGTGGACCCTATCAATCGACTTGCAGGTGCGTCTTCATAAACGCAATCGCACGGGCTATGATCTCGCGCGTTCTCGCCGTATCGTTTTGGGCGTCAAATCCATGCTCTCCATCGGGGTGATTTATGAAGTCGAGCATAAGGTTTTGCTCGATTGCTACCTTGACGAAATTATCTATGGATCGATTCACAGCCTGAATCTGATCGCGTCCGGCCCGCGCAATCAACATAGGCGGCGCTTTCCGAGAAGACTTCATGAGGTGACTGACGGGCGAGAATGCATCGATCACCTGCTGCGAGGTTCCGGCCTGCGCGGGGTCAACATGGCTCGTGTCCATGAAGGTGTAGAACCCTATGATGCAGCGTATGTAATCGGGCCTGTCTCGCAGCGGAACGCTCAACATAGGTCCGCCTCCTGAAAAAGCTATGAGGCAGAGCCTGTCGCCATCGATATTCAACGACTCTGCGTTCGACCTGAGATGAGCTATCAGGTCCATGAGGTCGCTTGCCCCCTCCTGGTACTGCCGCCGGGGATAGGCCAATCGATATGTGAACGTCACGCCTATCATGCCGGATGCCGCGATGAGTCTTCCCCAGGATACATAAGCAGGCCAGTCCTTGGGCCTCGGTTCCACGCGAAGACCTACGCCCCCTGAGAGAAAAATGACTGCGGGCAGACGGGCTTCCCGCCTCAAGTCGGGCGGGCTGTAGATATCCATTTTGAGATCGACGGAACCGGCCGTTTTATATGTGACGTTCTTTCGGACCTGCACGCGGTCCATTCCCGGAACGCTGTAGACTATGGGTCGCTCCTGCGCCTGCGCCGCAGCGTATGCAGGCGCACCCGCGAAAACCATCAATGCCAAAGCGATCAGACATCCGAACATATCTCGAAACCTCCTGTGATCGATTATTCCTCTTTGCCCTGTGGTAGGGAGACGCCTTACCCTTAGGAAGAGACACGGAGACACGGAGACACGGGGACACGGGGACACGGAGAGAGGATTCACCGCGTCGCCGCGTCGCCCACTCGCCGCGTCCTCTTCTCCCTCATAGCTCTCCCTCTCGAATCCAAACTAGCAGTTTTGCCAATCTGATGTCTTCAGGATTGAATAAAGAATTTCTCAGGATTTTCTCAGGAAGGCATGCAGAGGTCAGCCATCAGCCGTCAGGGGTCAGCCATCAGCCATCAGCCGTCAGCCATCAGACTGAAAGATGATTCAGTCCTCAGTCTTCGATCATCAGTATTATTAGATGAAAGCTGATAGCTGATAGCTGAGGGCTGATAGCTGTGTGAATCGTGAGATCGTTTCTTCACAAAGAAGCCGGACCCACGCGCCGCATCAGTTCTATGAATCTGGAATCTTCACGGAGAGTGTTCCAGCTATTATCCATCTTCAGGTAGAAGAGGCGGCTGTCTCTTTCCTGGTAAGCCTTTTCGAGCCAGTAGAGCGCCCTGTCCGGCTCGCCCAGGTCCAGGTATATCCTCGCCACATGCGTGGGCCGGACATATTTCTGGTTCAGCACTTTGCTGAAAGCATAGATTATCGTCCGCGTGTCTTCTCTCTCGACCCATTTCGATAAATGCGGCGGGATTTGCACCGTCTGCGGCGCGGGCGATAGCTCTTTGAATTTATCGTATTCCGCCTCGGCTTCCGACATCTTTGAGTTTCTGAAATAACAATGTCCCAGACCCTTATGCGCCAGGGGGTGATTGGGATCGACTGTGAGCGCGCGCCTGTACTCTTGCGCGGCTTCATCGTAACGCTGAAGGGTATAGAATAGGTCTCCGGCCGTCATGTGGGTTTTGAGCGACAGAGGGTCGAGGTCTTGCGCGCGTTCGATCTCCGCTATGGCTTCTTCCACGCGGCCTGCCGCCCAGAGGTATTCGCCGAACCACAGATGCCCCTTTGCATAATTGGGATTCAATTCCAGAGCGCGGCGGAATTCTTCGAGAGCGCCTTCCCAATCCCTGTCATAAAATATCTTCACAATGCCCATCCAGGTGTGGGCTTCAACCAGTGAATCATCCAGTCGAAGGGCGCTCATCGCAGAAGTCTTTGCTTGCGGATAGGCCTCATCCGGGCGGGCGTAATTATGCTCGACAAGCGAAATGTAACACCCGGCCGTTCCCGCATGTGCCTGAGCGTAGCCGGGGTCCGCTGCAACGGCCCGCTCAAAATACGAGAGCGCCTCCCTTATCTCTTCCTCTTTCATACCGTCCGCCAGATGACGGCCCTTGAGGTATGCCTCATAAGCTTCGGGGCCTGTCGCGCGAGTGTCCGCCCTGTATGCCTCTTTTTGCAATTTGAGATTTATCTCTATCTCCTGAGCGATGGCCTGAGAGACTTCCCTGTGAAGGGCGAATATATCGCTTGAATCGCGCTCGTAGCTTTCAGCCCAGAGATGACGGTCGGTAGCGGTCTTTATCAATTGGACGGTGATGCGCACCCGATTGCCTGTGCGAAGAACCGACCCTTCCACGACGGCATCTACATTCAACTCGCGGCCTATATCGGGCATCGTCTTACTCGCGGACTTATATTGCATAACCGAGCTTCGCGAGATCACGCGCAGGGGTAGAAGCCTTGCAAGGCTGGACGTGAGGGCTTCCGTCATCCCGTCTGCGAAGTAGTCCTGCGACTCGTCGTTTGAAAGATTTTTGAGCGGCAATACCGCAATCGACCTGATGCTCTCAGATTTCGTCTTGCCCGCAATCAAGCCCGGCAAGGCGTCCCATTTCAATCCGGCGAGGATTATTAGAACCGCCGCAAGCATTCCAATCCCCGCGAGTTTCCATCGCCTCGACGCGCGTGCCTGCCGCCGTTCGGGCAGGGCGGGTTGCTCCGTTTCGATTGACGACCCTGTTTGAAGCGAGACGGGGGCGATCAATCTGTAGCCTCTCTTGGGAATGGTCTGTATAAAGCACGGCCTTCTTGCCTTGTCACCCAGGGCCTTGCGCAATTCAAATATTGAATTCGTCAACACCTCATCGGTGACAAACCTGTCGGCCCACACCTTTTGCATGAGTTCTTCTTTGGATACGACCTCGCCCGCATGTTCGGCCAGGCAGACGAGAACCTCCATGACTTTAGGTTCAATCCGATTTACGATGCCGTCCGCCGATATTGAATTCAATCGAGGCTCGATGAGCCAGTGACCCAGCTTGAAGTCGCCTTTCATAGTTCGCCCTCTGATACGCTAAGGATAGAAATGATTCTACTATGAAGACCGTTCGGAAGAGTACCCTTCAAGGGGAAACGCCGCAACGTGAACGATGAACGATGAATCCGGAATCCAGAATTCTATATTCATCATTCATCGTTTCTTCAGTGGTCAGTGGTTGCGGTAGAGCGAGACCTTGATAATAGAACTACGGACTACGGACTTCAACGGGAGCACCCCGGCTGATACTATAAAGCCGTTGCCGTGAGCGTAGCTCAGGAGGAGATGAATACCGATAATGCCGCATGACTTTACGCTGCTCGAAGACCTGCTGATACTCATATCGGCTTCGATAGCGATATCGTTCATAAGCAATCGCCTGCGCCTGCCTGTGATTATCGGATTTATGGTCACGGGCATCCTGATCGGGCCGTTCGGATTCGGCCTGATAAAAGACGCTGCGGCTGTCGAGGCGCTTGCAGAAATCGGCGTCGTGCTGCTGCTATTCACAATAGGGCTTGAGTTCTCGCTGCGCCGGATCATAGAGATGAAACGGCTCGTCGTGTGGGGCGGCGGCTTGCAGGTGACTATCACTCTGCTGCTCGTGACAGGTATTGCTTACGCTTTCGGCCGCGCCGCGAGCCAGGCATTGTTTTTCGGTTTTCTCTTCGCTCTCTCAAGCACGGCCATCGTGCTCAAACTCTATATCGACCGGGCAGAGATCGACACGCCGCACGGCAGGACGGGCGTGGGGATACTGCTTTTTCAGGATCTTTGCATAGTGCCCATGATGCTTATGGTCCCTATCCTCAGCGGACGGGAAGGGCATTCGGCTATTCGCATCCTCATCACGCTCGGCACAGCTCTCGCAGCCGTCGCCTTGATAGTATTTGCCGCGCACATAATAGTGCCGCGCGCTCTATATAGAATCGTGCGATTGCGCAGCCCCGAGGTATTCATAATCTTCATAGTGTTTGTGAGCCTGGGCACCGCCTGGCTGACATCTCAGTTCGGATTGTCGCTTGCCCTCGGCGCATTCATCGCGGGCCTCGTTATCTCCGAATCCGAGTACAGCCATCAGGTTGTGGCCGACATCATCCCTTTCCGAATAATCTTCAACAGCATATTCTTCATCTCCATCGGAATGCTGCTTTCCGCCGGGTTCGTGGCCCGGAACCTGCTCACTGTCTTAGCCTGGACCGGCGCGCTGATCATCGGCAAAGCAATAGTGACACTCTTTGTGGCGCGATCGCTCGGGAGTTCGCTGCGCGTGGCTACGATGACCGCTCTAGGACTTGCACAGGTGGGCGAGTTTTCGTTCATACTGGCAAAAGTTGGAACCGCGCAGGGATTGCTCTCAGACAGTGACTATCAGATGTTTCTGGCCGCATCGATCCTCTCTATGATAGCGACGCCCTTTCTCATCAAGGCCGCGCCTCGCTTAGGGTACGCGCTGCAATCACTGCTTTCGCCGGACTCGTTGCTTGAGCCGACAATGGGAGGATTCTCTCCGAAAGAGCCTCTGCGAGGGCACGTCATAATAGTCGGATACGGGCTGAACGGGCGCAATCTCTCGAAAGTGCTCAGACGGGTCGGCGTCCGCTACATCGTGCTCGAATTGAACCCGGAGGCGGTGCGGGAGGCGAGCGCGCTCGGAGAGGCGATACGCTACGGCGATTCGACTCGGAGAGAAGTTCTCCATAGCATAGACCTTGAGCACTCGCGAATACTCGTGATTGCGATCTCCGATCCGATAGCGGCGCGGCTCACCGTTGCGCTCGCCCGCGAGATGAATCCCGATATTCACATCATCGTGCGCACACGCTATATAGCGGAACTGCCCGACCTCTACGAGATTGGAGCCGATCAGGTCATCCCCGAAGAATTTGAGACGAGCATAGAAATATTCTCGCGCGTGCTCAGGGAGTACGCCATAGCGCGCAACGTGATTCAACGGGAGGTCGAGCGTATCAGGCGCGAAGGCTATCTGCTGCTGCGCCTGCCGACGGGGCCGTCTGATGAAACAAGTCCGATAGCAGATATACTCGATTCGGCATCGACCAAAACCCTGGTCATCAACGTCCGCTCGCCCGCTATCGGCAAGACTTTAGGGGGATTGAACCTGAGACGGCGAACGGGAGCAACGGTCATAGCGGCGGTGCGAGATGGAAATACGGAGATAAATCCCGGCCCTGATTTCACGCTTGAGCACGCCGACAAAATCGTTTTGCTCGGCAGCCCGGATGAGATTCAAAAAGCCATCGAGTATATAAACGCGCCCTCAGAAGACGGCCTTCATGAAGATGCCGAAACTTGACCGCGCATTTGAAGCGGTGCGATTCTTTAAGTCTGCCACTCATCGAGCGAGAAGAAAAAACGATGATACGCGCTCTGCCATTGACGATCTTGTTCGGCCTGCTGATCTCTCTTCCGGGCGGGGCGAGTAAGAACTTGAGCGCCGATTCGAATCCCTTCATTCAAGAGCCGACCGAGAGGCGCGCTTCTACGGATGAGCGGGCGGCCCTGAAACCGGAAGCGATTTCTCCATACATGATCGAGTGGTACATAGACATAAACGAAGATGCCGATCTGAAACGTATATGGAGAGCACTAAAGCTGGACACGGATGAAATACCTGACAGGTGCTATGGCGGCTGTGAGGCTGAAACTTTCAATATCGAAATCGAAGGTCTTGCGCCGGGCCGAACTGTAGCTCTGAAGATTTCTTTCAAGGAAGTCTTTTTCCATCAATACCTTATTTTCAGGAGAGAGAATTCCGATTCGACCGGAGTGGAAAAATGGCTGTTCATCGGTAACATAGATTCGCGCGATCAGCGATACGGTCTGCCCACACATCGTTTAGAGACGGGGGATGACCGGACATGGTTCGTCGTCAGAGAACTGTGGGGGCGCGGATCGAGTGTGACGGCTCAGGGCGAGAAATGGTACGAAATAAAGGAGAGAAAGTTGAAGCATGTTCTAAGGTATCCCGTCGAAGGTTACACCCGGCCCTGCTACGGGAATCCGGGGCGTTCTTATAAATCGATTCTCATCCGTCACGGAGCGGTGAACGGAGTTTATACCGTCCCGGTTCAATACCTGGTCTCTTACAACATCTCTGAGTGCGACAGAGGGAAAGATTCGCTCCCGCTCTTCACGAAAGCGCAGAAGGCATACTTCGTTTGGAGCGCGGAAGAAGAGCGATTCATTCTGGACAAATCTCAATCCGATATAACAAAAAAAGAGTTGGGAAGTGTCTATCACATCGAAGAATTCAGTGATGAAGAGTTTGTGGAGTATAACTTCTCAGAGCTTTCAGAGATCGCTCGGAGCGGAGACGCGGAACGAAGAGACTGGCTGAGACAGTTCCTGACTCGCGTGCAGGATAGTCCGCGCAAAACCGTTTTGCAGCAGGCGCTTCAGCAATAATTTTCATCGGCCTGGCGATCACCTTTTGCATCATGGCGATAAACCGGTTCGAGGCTAACCACAGATCACACAGATAGCACAGTGGAAGGCAGGGCCTTCTACAAAAGATTTCTGTCTGTGTAATCTGTGAAATCTGTGGTTGATACCATTTGGCGATAAACCGGTCTCTGAATCGCCATCAGGCCATTCGCTTTCGGATCACATTATGGCAGATTTCTACGAAGAAGACCTCGCCTATATTCACGATACGGGCTACACGGAATTCGCCCTCAAATCCGCCCCCGGCATATTGAACATCCTGCATCGAAGCAAGATACGCGAGGGGCTGATATACTGCGCGCGGGATGAAATGACAGTTTTGAGTAGAGATACCATCGGAAGCGCGCCCGCTGTGAGTTTCAGTTTATACCTGAAGATGCCTCA
>JAKEHD010000223.1 GCA_022615215.1 Blastocatellia bacterium | reverse complement strand
TTGAGACTTAATCTGCTCAAGCTCCTGGCTCTGTATAATTTCTGACTGGCAAGTCCCACTTTTAATCACACCCACAAAGGACAACGGACGATTCCAGGCGTTTTGTTATGGCCCGGCCTCGTGATACACTCAGGTTTTCTACAAAGAGCCTCACCGCCCCATTTCAGCGGAGCAAGGAGGTCGTTATGTCGGGCTTCGATATCGAAGGGCTGCTCAAGTTTCAACCAGCGCGCTATTACTGCGTCAAGTGCCTCGCCCTTACAGGCGAAATCTCCACAAAGCCTTCCGGTCCCGGCACGATACGCAATCGTGACGGGCGGTTGGAGTGCTCTGTTTGTCAATTGGAGTACGTTCCTACCAGCAGCTATTCGAGGTCGGCGGTGGCTTCTTATCTTGCCGATATGAGTTGTCATATAAAATCGGTCGCCGATTTGAATCACGCACGCCAACTCGCGCGCATAGGCAGCGATGTGCGGCGGGGCGATCCGCATTATCCGCCCGTCCGGGGTTTGCTCGAAGCCCTGAGCCGCGCCCGTGACTTCGCTCACTTCACCACATTCAATATGAGCCGGGTCATGGTCGGCGCTTTGAAGGTGACGGCCCAGCGTATATCCGTGCGCGGAGCAGTCTCGGCCATCGATTCGGCGCTCCTGGCCGAACTGGTCGATTATAGAGAAGAAGCGCCCGGTCTTTCGGTGAAGGCTTATGATTCCGACCCTGACGAAACGAAGCGCATTCACGAAAACATGATAGTCATCGATGGACTTCTGGCCTTCAAAGGGCCTGCCAACCTGACCATGAGCGAATGGCGCAAGGCCGCCTATCAGTACCCCGACCGTGAGGGAGGGGGCTCGACTTCCAAATCCGAAACCGTAGTGACCGATGTGGAAGAGGTAATCGCTCTTCATAACAGCAACTTCTCGCCGCGATGGGCACGGATGAGCATGATCGGCGATAAGATAACCATGGACTTTCCGCGCTAGTGGAGACTTATGTCAGCCATCAGCTATCAGCTATCAGCATTAATAACTGACTACTGACCACTGATGGCTGACCACTGATGGCTGACGGCTGATTACTTGGAGCGTAGCGATGCAAGATGACCCTTTGCTCGACGATAATGTGATAGATGTCAAACCGCGCAAGCGCAGGCTATGGATTTACATCACGCTTGCCCTTGTCATAGCGGTCTTCCTGTTCGGCTCGCAACTCATAGACATATACATAGACGCGCTGTGGTTCTCGTCGCTCGGCTTCGGGGATGTGTACTGGTACAAATTCCGCGTCGGAGGCCTGTTGTTCGCTGTCTTTCTGGTTGTGACATTCCTGCTCATGCGATTGCCCTTCGTGGCGCTCAACCGCGTGCTGCCGCAATTGACCGAACGCCCGCGAGTGCGCCTCTCGTCGGTCGAAGACCTCAGAGAGATAAACTTTCTACCCTTCATATACAGACCAGGAGTGTGGCTGCTCTCGGCCGTGGTGGCGCTCGTATATGCGACGAACATGAGCCAGGAATGGTCCGCCTTCGCGCTTTATCTGAATGGCTCGGCGGCGGGAGTGACGGACCCCATATTCAACCGCGATGTGAGCTTCTATCTGTTCACCCTGCCCGTGCTCGATATGCTTTCAAGCTGGTTTACGACCGTTGCGCTGATACTTTTCGTGGTAGTGGCAGGAGCCTCCGGCTACGTCTGGTACGTCGAAAAAGTCCAGGGGTTCGGCACGAAGGACACGCGTCGCCGGGCGACCGCCGCAATCAGCGCGGCAGGGGCTTTCTTCGCCCTCGCGCTCGCCGCAAGCAGCTATTTGGACAGGTTCGACCTCCTGCACACCCGGAACGATCTCTTCACAGGGATCAGCTACGCGGACGCCAACGCGCGTCTGCCGGGGCTGAACGTACTGCTCGTGGTTTTATTGATCGCCTTCTTGTTGCTCGTCGCAAATGCATTCTTCCTGAAGCGCGCCAAGCTTATAACCTGGTCGGCGGGAGGGGTGTTCGTGGTCTGGCTTGTAGCCCTCATAATCATCCCGCAGGCGGTCCACAGGTTTTCAGTGAAGCCGAACGAACTGGCAAAAGAGTCGCCCTACATGCAGCACAACATAGATATGACCCGGCGCGCTTTCGCCATAGACCGATTCGCGGAGACCCCTTTCCAACCCGCGCTCACTCTATCACCTGAACAGATTCGAGCCAATCAGCCGACTATCGACAACATAAGGCTATGGGATCCGCAGGCGCTGCAATCGACCTTCAGACAGATTCAGGAGATACGCACCTATTACGAATTCAAAGTTCCCGACATAGATCGCTACGTCATAAACGGCAGGCTCAGACAGGTGATGCTTGCGGCGCGCGAGATGAACGTCGAGCAGTTGCCCGATCAGTCGAGGAACTGGATCAATCAGCACCTCGTCTACACGCATGGCTACGGCGTGACCATGAGCACCGTCAACGAATTCACCTCCGAAGGGCTGCCGCATCTCGTGCTCAAGGACATGCCTGTCGAGAGCGATACGCCCGATCTCAAGGTCACACGGCCCGAAATCTATTTCGGCGAAGCGACCAACTTGCACGTCTACGTCAATACGAAGCCGCAGGGGTCCACGCCTCAACCGGAGTTCAACTATCCCGCGCCGGGCGATGTCGATTCCTACAGCAAATATGAGGGCAAGGCGGGCATCCCCGTAGGCGGCGCGTTTCGCCAGACGGCGCTCGCGATCTATCTCGGAGACGGAACGAACCTACTTCTGTCCGATTACATCACTCCCGACAGCCGCGTGCTCATTCAGCGCAACATAAGCAGCAGGGTCCGCCAACTCGCTCCGTTCCTGTTATTCGAATCCGACCCCTACATAGTAATAAACAAAGAGGGCCGTCTCTACTGGATCATAGACGCTTTCACCCATTCGAATAATTACCCTTATTCGACCGGCTATCAGATAGGCGCTCTCGGCGCTAACTACATTCGCAATTCGGTCAAGGCGGTCGTCGATGCTTACGACGGCGATGTGACGTTTTACGTCTTCGAGCCGGAAGACCCGATAATCAAGTCCTATCAGAGCATCTTCCCCTCGCTGTTTCGCCCTCGGAGCGATATGCCCGAAGATTTGCTTGCGCACGTGCGCTACCCTGATCTTCTGGCCGAGATGCAGGCCCGCGTCTACCTGCTCTATCACATGCAGAACCCGCAGACGCTCTACAACCGCGAAGACCTCTGGTCGATTCCTGTAATCGAAACCAGCGGGCAGGGAGACGAGAAGCCGGCATCCATGCAGCCCTATTACGTGTTGATGCAGTTGCCCGGACAGAAGGAAGAGCGGCTGGAGTTTGTGAGCATACTGCCCTTCACACCGGCCGGGGCCGACAGAAACAACATGATAGGCTGGATGGCTGCGCGCAGCGACGGAGAGAACTACGGCCAGACGCTCATATTCAGCTTTCCAAAAAATATAACGGTCAACGGCCCGGCTCAGATAAAGGCGCGCGTGAATCAGGACGCACAGTTATCGGGACAGATAACTCTATGGAACCAGCAGGGGTCTCGCGTGCTGCGCGGAAACCTGCAAGCCATCCCGCTTGCAGATTCGCTCCTCTACATAGAACCGTTCTATCTACAGGCGGTAAACTCTCCCCTGCCCGAACTACGTCAGGTGGCCGTCGCAACTCAAGACCGCATCGCTACGGGAAAGACGTTCGACGAGGCGCTCAACAAATTATTTACCGAGCTTTCATCGCAACCTCCGGCCCAGGTTGCGCAGGCAGACGGGCTGTCACAACCTCCAACTCAAACTCAACCCTCGCCCACACCTGCACAGCCGCAACCCCCGCAGCCTGCGACCGGCGACACAGCGCGCCTCGCGCAGCAGGCTCAACAGTTGTTCTCCGATTACAAACGGCTCACAGCAGAAGGCAAGCACCGCGAGGCGGGCGAAAAGCTCGATCAATTAGGGCAAACCCTCGCTGAACTTGCCCGCAAACAGGGCGGCGGTTAGTTAAGGATGAAGGATGAAAAGAAGCAGGGGAGCAGGGGAGCAGGGGAGCAGAGGAGCAGTAAAGTCAGGGGACCGAGCACCCCGCCACCCCGGCACCCCAGCATCCTTCATCCTTCAAGAGCGCCGGCGGCAGAGTTTGAAGGAGAGATAGTAAATGAAAAAGATACCCGAAATAGTCGGCCAACAATTGAAGTGGGTACAACCGAGCGCATTCAAGATGCAATATGAGTTGCAGGCGGGCGATTCGACGGCCGCGACTTTGCGTTTCAGAAGCTCCTTCGGCTCGTTCGCAACCGGGGAGAGCGCAGATGGCTGTTGGACATTCAAGCGCGTCGGATTTTGGCAAACCCGAGCGACGATTCGCACTTGCGGCGCAGACCAAGAAAGAAATCTTTATGCCGATATCGCAACCTTTAAAAACAACACATGGAGCGGCGGCGGTACATTAGAACTCCCCGACGGGCGAAAGTTCCTCGCCACGACTAACTTCTGGCAGACCAACCTCGAATTCCAAGACGAATCGGGCGGTGCGCTGATTCAATTCAAAAGCGGTGGCTTGCTATACTGCGCGCGGGGTAAAACGAAAGTTTTTCCAAAGAGGAACGCATATTTGGAGTGCGCCGACCATGGCGGCGCTTTGGTTGCATCAGAAGTTAGGCA
>JAKEHD010000222.1 GCA_022615215.1 Blastocatellia bacterium | reverse complement strand
GCGCTGATTTTCGACTACGCGCAGGCAGCTTGATCGCGCAAGTCTAGCATTATCAACAAATATGATTTCATGCCCCCCGTGAACGCTTACTTATTTTTTAGCGGTACCCTGAAATAATTTCGCGATAGCAAACCATGACTCTAGTACTCGGGCAGCCTCATTCTGATGGGTGGTAATGTCTCAAATACAAGGAGTTGACACTCCTATTGCCCATCAAAACCAATATCACAGAGTATTAGTGGTGAGTGGCGGAAGTAAACCGACAGCCGGATAGGCGTCGAAGAAGCGGCACAGTCGTAAATCTGATGACTATGGGTTTCGGCTGCGTCGCAGATCAGAACTTGCGTTACATCGAAAAACTTCTGCCAGGCACCGAAGTTATCAACTCTACCGTCGGCCAATTTTGCAGAAGTTTAGCGCGAAGCCCTCGCGCCTCGCTAAACCCATTCTGCAAAATTCAGAGGGAACCATCTTCTCAGAAGGGTTCGGCAGGAATCTCAGACATGACGGATGCCAAAGTTCAAATCCTCATTCAGCAGGCGTTGGAAGGAGACAATGACGCCTTCGACCGGTTGATGGACGATTATCGCCCCTTCCTCTATAGCTTCATCAGACGTCATATCAAAGGCCACGAAGATACTGAAGACATCCTTCAGGAGGTATGTCTCAATGCCTATAAAGCGATGCGATCCGGAAACTACCGCTATATCAATGCGGCTGCCCATATAGGATGGCTCAAAAGTATTGCCTGGCACACGGTTATTTATCACATTAACCGACAGGAGGCTATCGATCCTATAGAATATGTTGACGGCTATGGGAACAGGGTGATGCTCGACATTCCGAACCCCGGACGCACTGTGGAGCACGAACTCGAATGCCTGTGGTTGTTCGAGTTTTTGGAGCAACAACTCGACGAGGCGCTGATAAAGCCGGAGCCGTCTCAGAGAGGCAAAGACATCGGCTTACTGAAGAAGATAGCATTCGTCTCCTTCTACGTAGATGAGCTTGGGCAAAAAGAGGTCGTTATAGCTGTATCTGAATACGCGGAGCGATTGGGAGTTTCCGCCGATATCAGTCAATTTACCATCAACAACTGGCTATCGCGAGGTGACGTTCTAAAGCTGCTGATTCGCCATTTGATTGAAAAGCATAACGAACTCATCGGCAAGCTGGCCGACCTTGATAATGTTTCCGCATCGCTTGACGAGCTTGAGAAAAATCTCCTTAAAGAGTTCTGGGGGTTGAAAAAGAGCGAGAAACTCATTGCCCAAGAGAACGATTTGCGCCTGTCAGATATAGAAAAGACGTTGCAAAGGGCGAAACAGAAAGTAGCCGATGCGCTATTCAAGATCATCAAAAAGCAGTTGCATGACCTCCGGCATCAAGGGACCGATTGACAGCCTTGTTTCGTTGTGTGAAAGAAAAGCAGACGGTGTATTCTTACTAATAAGTTAGGAAGATTTAAATGAGTCGATTGCGAGGAAAGCCTGATAGTTTCGAATCGGCCGAAGAGGAACGCGTAGCGGTCATTCTGGAGGCCTGGATAAGAGCTATGCAGGAAAATCCTGCCGCTAAAGCTCCGGCCTGTCTGCCTTTTGCTGTTTTAACCGCTTTTTTTTACGGGAGAATCAGCACCGAGATGTCGCGCCAGATTCTTTTGCACCTCTCCTCCTGCAAACACTGTCGCGCTCAGGAGAGCGCCCTCCGAAAACGCAGAACCCTTCATCCATCACGTATGTTCAACATACATTCGCTACGGCGCACCGTCGGCCAGGATACCGGCAAAGACATCTCTGTCCTCAATGAATTGCGCCTCTGGCTTACGGAGATGCTTATCCCCGAAGCTCTGCTGGATGTATCGCTCGCTCAGAAATCTCTCGTCCCAGATATTGAAGCTGAAGCGGGACGGCAATTGGGTCACGTAGAATTCGAACTCGAAAGGCCCTTGATTATCGATCAACAAGGAAGGCTAAGGATAAACCTGTCTACAACAGCACGGGTCAATGGATTCAGTCTGGCTATAGCAATTCAAGATTCGGAGCGGCGTCTGGAATTATGCGCGGTGCCGATTAAAGAAGGGAAAGTCGCCGCCATAGTGGATTGCTCGTTCCTGAGTCTGCCGAAGGGAGCCCTCTCGCCCGACCTGCTCCAACTCAATCTGGTTTCTGCGGAGTTAAGAGAGGAATGGGGCCGCCCTGAGATATTGCCGACGCTCGAAGCCCTGGTCGCTCGCCAGGCTGACCCCGTCGAGTTCTGGGACGTTGCTGTAGCCGTCTTCGCTGATTGGCAAGATCGCTGGGAAGAGTTTCTATGCGCGGAAGTTGCCCGATTGAAATCTCCATCCTCCGGCCTCGAGGTGATCCGATCAGCCGTCGAACAGATCAGCCGCTATGTAGAGATATGGCGAGAGAGCAACCAGAAAGAGCCGCCGTTTGCGAAAGATATTTTATCGGGGTTATCGGAAATCACGACGACAACCCAGCCCCGGCGCAAGAGGCATTTGGGCACTGAGACAGAGGCCACCATAGTCGGGAGGCGGGAAAAAAAGGATCAAAGAAGTTCATCACCGCAGGTGAAAGATGAAGGAGAAGATAAACCTACGTCTTGATACAGCCATTTGATCGAGGCGAATGTCGGGTGACAACAAACAGCGGAGGCTCTTGCCGGAATGTTTGCGAATTTCTCACAAAGTGCATTGACCGCGCTCTCTATAGCGTCTCAGGAATCACAGCGCCTGAATCACTTCTACGTCGGCGCCGAGCACATATTCATAGGACTGTGCAAAATTGACGATCCCATACTTAAAAGGGCGATGCAGGAGTGCGGATTCGATACTGCTTACTGGAGAGGACTTGTGCGCTCTGTGATCGGCAGAGGCGGCGACCCGCTCTGGGGTCACAATATAAGATATACTCCCCGATTTCTTCATATAGTGAAGATCGCCACGAGGATCGCCCGCCATTACGCCCTGGAAACCGTAGAGCCGGCTCATCTTTTCCTGGCCTTGCTCATCGAAGGGGAAGGTATTCCTGTTCGCATCCTGCTCAAGCAGAGATTTGACGTTGAACCGCTCAAGGAAGCTCTCGTCCGCTCTTTTGAGCAGAAGAGCGAGATGGAACAGCAGATTCCCCATAGCCCTCAGACGCCCGTTCTCAATCAGTTCGGCCGCGATTTGACCTTTGAGGCCAGGCAAGGAAGACTCAGCCCGTTGATCGGCCGCAGCCAGGAGTTGAAGAGAATAGCTCAGATTCTGCTCCGAAGAACGAAGAACAACCCTCTCATTGTCGGAGAGGCGGGCATAGGCAAAAGCTGCCTGGTTTACGGTTTGGCGCAATACATAGTCGGTCCCGAAGTCCTGGATGTGTTAAGCGGCAAACGTATTATCGAGTTGAGCATGTCGGCCGTAGTGGCGGGCACTCGTTACAGGGGAGACTTTGAAGAGCGCCTGGAGCGTATCGTTGCCGAAGCGCGCGCTTACCCGGAGGTCGTCCTCTTCCTGGATGAAATCCACACCATCGTGGGCGCGGGATCGGCCATGGGGTCGATGGATGCGGCCAACCTTCTTAAACCCGCCCTCGCCAACGGAGAGATCCAATGCATAGGGGCCACCACCATGTCCGAGTACAGGCTTTATATCCAGGCCGACGCGGCGCTGGAACGGCGCTTCGAGGTCGTGCATGTCCAGGAGCCTGCGCCCGAAGAGACCCTGGAGATCCTCAAGGGGTTGCGCCCCTCCTTCGAAGCGCACCATCAGGTCACGATCTCCGATGAAGCCATTGCCACAGCAGTGAAGCTGGCTGCTCGTTATATCACCGACCGTAACTTTCCTGATAAGGCCATCGACCTCGTCGATACGGCCTGCACGCAGGTGCGTATGGAGTCGATTCACAAGAGACCGGGCGCAGCCGCCCTGACCCACGCGCGTCCGGTAGTGAGCAAAGCCGCCATCGCGCAGGTGGTTTCTCAGAAGATAGATGAACCTATTCCGGAAGGCGAGCTGGCCGAGGAAGATGCGGAGAAGGCGCTCCATTTGGAGGAGCGCCTCCGGCAGCGCGTGGTCGGGCAGGACGAGGCGGTGGAAGCGGTGGCGCGGGTAATGCGCTCCCACCTTGCCGGGTTGAGCAATCCCCGTCGCCCCATAGCAGTCTTCCTCTTCGTCGGCCCTACCGGAGTCGGCAAGACCGAACTGGCCCGCGTGCTTGCCGGCACCTGGTTCAGCAGCGAGAAGAAACTGCTCCGCTTCGATATGTCTGAGTACATGGAGCGGCATACGGTTTCACGTCTGATAGGAGCGCCGCCGGGGTACATAGGCCATGATGAGGAGGGGCAATTGACAAAAGCGGTGAGGACACATCCTTACGCGGTCGTTTTGCTCGACGAGATAGAAAAAGCCCATCCTGAAATTCTCAAAATCTTTCTTCAGGTCTTCGATGCGGGAAGGCTGACCGACTCCAAAGGTCATCTGGTGAATTTCTCCAACACGGTCATCATAATGACTTCCAACATAGGCAGCGGCACCCAAGAGCGGCCGCTCGGCTTCCGCCTGAGGGCGGAATGGAACGATCAGAGGGAGTGGGGCGACTACGTAGAGCATATTCAGGAAGCGGTGGTGAAGGCTTTCGCTCCGGAGTTTCGCAACCGCATTGATGCAACGGTGTTCTTCCGGCCGTTGATTGATGACAAGGTGATGCGCGGCATCGTTTCGATTCTACTTGATGAGGTGCGAGGACACCTGGAGGAGCGGCATTTGAAATTATTAGTCGATGAAGAAGTGATAGACCTGCTGCTCAAAGAGGGGTACAGCCAAGAGTTCGGCGCTCGCGAGTTGAGCCGGACGATTAATCGGCGTCTGCGCGACCCCCTGGCGGAACACATACTGCTGGGTGGCCTTCAAGCCGGAGATACCGTGCGAGCAGTACTGGCGACAGACGGTAAGGTGACATTCCAAAGAATTCCGGCGGGCAGCTAGAAGGAGGCGGGCTATGGGAGCGGCATTAGAGAAGTTTCTGGAAGAGACGGTTCGCCCCGGCGAGCAGTCAAGCGATTACCTGATGATAATGAACGGGCCTGAAGATGGCCGCACCTGTGCTCTCACGAAGAGTCTTACGGTCATCGGGCGACTCGGTTCTAACGACGTGGCGCTGACGCTCGATCCGACCATATCGCGCGTTCACGCGCAAGTGACTAGAGAGCAGGGCGTTTATTATATAGAAGACTTGAACAGCACCCTCGGCACAGAAGTCGATGGCAAAAAGCTTTCTGCCAAAAAGGAAATGCGCGACGGAACTATGATTTTGGTCGGCGAAACTTTTCTCTGTTTCCGGCTCGCTTCCCTGGAAAAGCCGTAAAAGGACCGCCGCGAATTGGAAAGAAATTATGGGCAAATTCTCTTTTTCTTAAAGAATGATGACGGTTTTCGTCTATGCAGTTAGAGAAGAAAGGTGAGGTGCAATAAATGAGCATCCTTGTGAGTGATGATCGCTTCAAGTTCGTGAAAGAGCTTGGAAGGGGTGGTCAGGGCATCGTCTTTCTTGCGGAAGACACCCTGTTTGGCGGTAATGTCGCGATAAAGATTTTGAATTCGGAGGCGACCTTAGATGCAAGCTTCCTGCGCCGCCTTCTTATGGAGGAGGCCAAGCTGCAAGCTACTATTTGCCCTCCTCACGCTCCACATAGAAATATCGTTTGCATTATCGATGCCCGGCCTATCGAGGATGATATAGGCATAATCATGGAATATGTCGACGGCGGCAGTGTCTCCGATCTTTTAAGACCGAAGAACCAGCGAAAACTGTTGTCGGTCTCTCAGGCGCTCGAAATCTCTCTGCAGGTCTGTGAAGGGCTGGTCGCTGCGCATGAAAAAAATGTCATCCATCGCGATATCAAACCCCGCAATCTTTTGATTCGCAGGGCTGATGGCACAGTGAAAATCGCCGACTGGGGAATCGCCAAGAATATCGAAATCGCTGGCATAGGGAGAACTTTTGCGGGCACTCCACCCTATATGTCCCCGGAGGTTATTTTGCTCAATCGAAAGAGCCAGTCCGAACGCCTGAAAAGCATAGGGGTGGACCACCGAACAGATATCTACTCTCTCGGAGTGACGATCTTCGAAATGCTTACCGGCGACTTTCCTTTCGATAGTGATGACGGGATCCTGAGCGGGGTCACCAATCGGCAGGAGATGTTCCTCATCGACAGGGGGATCGAACCGACGCTCGTCGCCATCATTTTGAAAGCGATGGCCTGCAAACCCGAAGACCGCTATCAGACGGCCAGGGAAATGCAGGACGCCCTCAGAGACTGGCAGAATGCGCATCTGCTCTCGGATGAGTTGAAGGCGGCCTGGGATTTATATCTTAACCGACACGACGCGGCGGCAGCGGAGAAAAAGTTTCTCGATTGCCTTGCCCGCTATCCCAACAGTCCTCAAGCCTTTCTCGGACTCGGCAGGTTCTATATTCAGTGCTCGCGCGATGACAATGCGATAGAGGTGTTGAGCAAAGGCATAGAAATCGCGCCCGATTTCGCTCCGCTATGGAATGCCAGAGGCAGATTGTATGCCAAGAGGAACTCTCCGCTGGCACTCGACGATTTGCAGAAGGCACTCGACCTCGACCTCCCAAAGAAAGACAAGCAGCAAATCCGCAGCATACTGAACCGGCTGAGAAAGAATGAACGGAGGAGAGACGGATCATGAGAGAAATCGGTGTCACCGACGCGGGGCGGTTGAATCTGAGTCTATGGGCAAAACTGCTGGGCCTGTTTGGATGGGGCACTCTAGGGCGGCTGGCCAAGAGCGACAGGCTCATAAATAAAGCGCGCTCCCGCTCCGCGACAAACCCGCACGAGGCCATTCGGTTGTACACCAGGGCGATAGATATACTCTCTTCGACCGTCGGCAGGGACAGGGAACGGCGTTCGCTGTTGGGACCGGCATTGCTGGCGCTGGGCAAATCACAGGAGGCTACAGGCAACAGGTCCGGCGCGCTTGGCAGTTACTTGCGGGCAAAAAATTATCTGCAATCTCTCCCAAAACCTGTGCTCTCTTTTGTCGCAGTAGAATTGGCTCGCCAGGGCGATAAGAGGGCCGGATCGATCAGTATCTATCTGGAGTTCATCCGCTCTTTCAAAGATCGAAAGAAGACCCCTGCTATCCAACAGGTCTATGACCTACTGGAAGAGTGCTGTGCAGTAAGAGAGAACGCCGATCCCAAAGAAGCACAAGAGCGCCTGACTTTATGCAAACAGATCATCCAGGCGGATCCGGGATTGGAGTGGGCGCACTATTACGCGGGCATAATACATTTTAGCGGGAAGCGATACGCGGAAGCCGCCTCCTACTTTCAGCGCGCGAAGGCGTTGCGATCCGAGAAACCCCGGCTCGACTTCTACCACTCATTCTCGGACGGTATGCTGCTCGCGCAAGCCGGAAAGCTGGAGGCGGCGGCCGAGTTTCGGCAAGCCGTCAAGTGGGCACCCGAGCGGGCGGATGCGCATTTTACGCTGGGCAAGTCGCTCGTGGGTCTCTGCCAGGCCGCTGCGATCAAACCGAAAGGCGATTCCGAGTGGGTCGCCGAAGCAATCGCGAGTCTCGAGCAAGCCGTGCGACTCGACTCTAATAGAGCAGAGTACGCTTACTACCTGGGGCAGGCTTATGTTCTGGCAGGAAATATTTCGCAGGCTGCCAGATCGTTCGAGCAGGCGACGCGGCTCGACAATAAGAATGCCGAATACTTTTTCCACCTGGGCAAGGCGCTCAAGGCGCTCGGATCGACGGAACCTGCCAGAGGGGCCGCTCGCTCTGCCCTGGCGCTGGATGAGCGATATATGCCTGCGCATCGCCTGTTGGCCGAAATCTGCCTCGAATCGAAAGGGTTTCATGAAGCGGCGCGCGAGTTCCAGATCGTTTTATCCTCTGATCCGAAGGACCAGGAGGTTCGGGAGAAATTCGGTTTCGCGCTCTTCATGTTGAAGCAGTTTACAGAGGCCATAAAGATTTTAGAGCCGATTCGTCCTCAATCCGACAGGGCCGCGTTTTATATCGCGCGCTGCTACGCGCACCTGGACCGGTTCGAAGATGCCGCGGAGCTATTGAATGGACTGGCGACCCGACAGAGCAGCGCGCGAGTGTTTTACTATCTGGCGCTTGCTCGCGCCCATCTCGGACAATTTGCCGAAGCCGTGGAGTCATTCGGGAAAGCCATCAGCGCAAATGGAGCACAGGCTGCGTTTTATGTTCAGCGCGCGCACGCATACATAAAGCTCGGGTCTCCGGCAGAAGCGCGAGCCGATTATGAGAAAGCGTTGGAACTTCACCCCGATGATGTGAGCATACTATTTCATCTGGGCTGTGTTTGCCGAATGCTGGAAGACGATGAAGCTGCGACCGCCTGTCTGTCGAAGGCGGTATCTCTTGATCCCACACACGTCCTGGCTTCACTCGAATTGGGCGCGCTATACGAAAAGGGCAACCGTGTTGAGGAATCGCTCCGCGAATACTCTATCGCTGCTAAAGCTGACCCGAACAACCCCGCCGTACACAGGCGTACAGGCGTGTTGCTGTGTCGGCAGAGGGATTATGAAGGGGCGTGGCAAAGGTTGCAGCAAGCCTCGGCCCTGGGCGATGACAGCGATGAAACGCTTTACTATGCGGGACTGGTGGCGGCCAATCGCGGCGACTTTCAAACCGCCCTTCAGGTGTGGGGCAGACTTTTCGAGCGCCATCGGGAAGACAAGCGCCTGGCGCTCAACCTCAACAGGTTGCACTACCTGATAGGCAAACAGCATATCGAGGCGGGGCGGCTGAAGGAAGCCGTCGAAGAGTGGGAAACCTACCTGAAGCCTCGTCCCGAAGACGAAGAACTGAAGAAGGAGATCGCCAAGCTGCATTTCCGATTGGCGCTGGATGAATTGGCCCGCAATAGTGCATCGGCTTCGACCGACGGGAAAGCGATTTTGGAGCGCGCCCTCGCCCTGGATGGTGAAAACCCTCTTTACCGCTACTACCATGCTCTATGCAATCTGGCCGGAGGGCAATTTGATGCGTACATCGCCAGCGCGCAGAGCCTGCTTCATCGCCTCGATTCCAGGACGCAATTGCACGCCAAGTATCATCTGGGCGTTGCATGGCTGGCAAAAAAGGAACCGGAGAAAGCGGAGCCGCTGTTGAGAGAAGTTCTGGCGGAAGCGGGCCGGGCCGGATTGGAGTTGGACGCCAGCCTGCCGCTTGCAGCCGCGCAGGCCGAGGCGGGGCGACTGGAAGAGGCGATCAACCTGCTGACGGCCGTAGCGGCGAAATTTGCATAGAAGATTTCATCACTATAGAGCATGAGCGGGCGTGACAGGATATGGGAATAAGCATCGGGATTGATTTCGGATTTACGAATTCAAGAGCGGCCTACACGGCAGACGGAACCAGTCCTTTCGTCATCACTACCCGCGAAAGAGAGCAGTTAACTCCATCGGTGGTGACACGCTCCCATCGCGACGGCACGCTGCTGGTCGGGAGGACAGCCATTCGCTTTGCCAAGGTCAATCCGCAGAACGCGATCTTTTCCATCAAACGGTTGATGGGAAGACGCTACAACGACCCGGAGGTCGAGAAGGTAAAAAACCATGTCGGCTACCGCATAGTCTCCGCAAGCAACGGAACCGGCGTGGCTCACGTTATGATCGGCGATAAAGAGTATTCACCCATAGAAGTGTCGGCTTTGATACTGGAAAAGATCAAAGGCGATGCGGAAGCGGCATTGGCGGAGGAGGTGACGCATGCAGTTATCACCGTGCCTGCCTACTTCGATGACAACCAGCGGGAGGCGACCAGACAGGCGGG